>PLHF01000050.1 GCA_003138855.1 Acidimicrobiaceae bacterium
CGCCGCAATGCCGCACTGGGCATATGGGGTGCCATCGGCGGAACCGCGGTGGCCCTCGGACCATTGGTCGGTGGCGCCGTGACCAGCGGCTGGTCGTGGCAGTACATCTTCTGGCTGAACGTGCCGGTGGGCGTGGTGCTGATCCCCGTGGCGCGGTGGAAGCTCGCCGAGTCCCGGGGGGCGGCCTCCCGTCTCGACCTGGGCGGAGTCGGCCTGGTCAGTGCCGGCCTGTTCGGCATCGTCCTCGGCCTCGTCCGCGGCAACGCACACGGGTGGACGAGCGACTCGGTGCTCGGCGCGTTCGCCGTCGGTGCAATCGGGCTGGCCGGGTTCATCGCCTGGGAGCTCCGGTCCGACCACCCCATGCTCGACATCCGCCTCTTCCGGCACCGTGGGTTCACCGCCGTCAACGTCACCGCGCTGCTGTTCAGCTTCGGCATGTTCGGGTCGATCTTCTTCCTGACCCAGTTCCTCCAGACCGTCCAGGGGTACACACCACTGGCCGCCGGGATCCGGGTGCTGCCCTGGACGGCGATGGCCATGCTGCTCGCTCCGCTGGTCGGCTTTCTGGCCGAGCGCTGGGGCGGGAAGCCCCTGGTCGTCGCCGGGCTGGCGCTCCAGGCTGCCGGGCTGGTCTGGCTGGCGGCGATCACCACCCCGACCACCCCCTACGCGGACCTGGTTCCGGCCTTCGTGGTCTGCGGCGTCGGGATGGCTCTGTTCTTCGTACCCCTGGCCTCCTTGGTGCTCGGAGCCGTGCCCCGCTCGCTCGAGGGGGTCGCCTCCGGAGCGAACAGTGCGTTCCGCGAGCTGGGTGGGGTCCTCGGGATTGCCGTGCTCGGAGCGGTCTTCAGTGCCAACGGTGGCTACGCCTCGGGCCGGGACTACGTCAACGGGTTGACCCCGGCGGTGTACGCGGGTGCCGTGGTGGTCGCCGTGGGTGCCGTCACCGCCCTGATCGTGCCGGGCCGGCGCAGGAGCCGGGCAGCGGTGGGCCTGCAGGACGTCCCGGTGCTGGTGGCGACCGAGCTGTGCCCGGTGACCGCACCGGCGATGGGCGAGCTTTCCCCCGAGCCGGTCTGTACCCCGGCATGAGCTGCGCCGTGCGGCCGCCTTCGACCGCCGCACGGCGGCTGTCCGGCCGTCCGGCGCTGGTCCGGTCTCTGTCGGACCTGGGTCAGTCGAAGGTGACCACCTGGGAGCGCTCCAGGGCGGCCCGCAGGATGTCGGTGGCCTGAGGACGCAGTTCCGAGAGGGGTCGGTTCCGGTGCACCCGGATCCCGAGGTCCACCTGGGCGATGCTCCCGACGCCGAACTGGGCGGCCACGTCGATCAGTAGCGCCAGTTCGACGGCGTAGCCGTCGGCAAGGTCGCACTTCTCCAGCACCCATCGGGGAGCTGCCGTCTCGCCGGCCAGCGGTTGCTCGATGCCGGCCAGGTGGGGGAAGAGCAGGTCGATCACCGGCCGGGCCATCAGCTCGGTGACCCGCCCACCACCGTCGAGCGCCCCGTGCAGCGGGCGTCGGTAGAAGCCCTTGACCAGGGTGACCGCATCGTCGTGCAACAGGGGGCCGAGCAGACCGGTCACGAAGTGCGGCCCGAAGTTGGTCACGTCGGCGTCGACGAAGGCGAGCAGGTCGCCCTCTGCCCACTTGAGGGCCGACCGCATGGCCTGGCCCTTGCCCCCGCCTGGGGCCTCGCCCGTGATCACCCGGGCACCGGCCGCTCGGGCGACCTCGGCGGTCCGATCGGTCGACCCGTCGTCGACCACCAGCACTTCGTCGACGAGGGGGGTGCCTCCGGACGACCGGGACAGCGACGAGGTGATCGACTCGACGATCGCCCCCACTGTTGCCGCCTCGTCACGGGCGGGGATGCAGACCGAAATCCGTCGGTCGCCCTTCATCCCCACGAGCGTCGGGGCATCGAAGTGACCGTCGGGGAACCGGCGCGTCTGATCATCGGATGCGCGCTCCTGGGCCATCCCGACATCATCGCTCACCGGGGCCGACCGGGTGGCGGGGGGAGGGAACGCCGTGGCCCTGCTTCCTCGGCCTCCCACGACCACCTGCATTGACTGGCGGAGCGTCTTCGACCAAAATAGGTGTCATCATCCAGAGCGGCTGAGGGACCGGGCCCAGCGACGCCGCGGCAACCAGAGCGCAAACCGACCTGCCGTGGGTAGGCCGGTGAGCGTCCCAGGTGCCAATGCCCGAGCGATGAGGAGACTGCCGTGGACTTCGTTTCTGGCTTGCGCTGCCGTGAATGTGGGCGCACCTACCCCGCCGAGGCATTGCACGTGTGCGACTACTGTTTCGGCCCCCTCGAGGTGACCTACGACTACCAACGGGTGGCGGCGACGATGAGCAGGGAGCGGATCGAAGCCGGCCCACGTACCATCTGGCGCTACGCCGACCTTCTTCCGGTGTCCGACGCGGCGCCGGTCGACCTGGGTGCCGGGTTCACGCCACTGGTCCGGGCCGATCGCCTGGCTGCCGAGCTGGGCCTGGGCGAAGTGTGGATCAAGGACGACACCGCCAACCCGACGGGCTCGTTCAAGGACCGGGTGGTGTCGGTGGCGTTGACCAAGGCCCGCCAGCTCGGGTTCAAGATCGCAGCCTGTGCCTCGACGGGAAACCTGGCCAACTCGGTGGCAGCCCATGCGGCGCGGGCCGGGATGGAGTCGGTGGTGCTGATCCCCCACGACCTCGAGACGGCCAAGGTCACCATGACGTCGGTGTTCGGGGGTCGCGTCTTTGCTGTCGAAGGCAGCTATGACGATGTCAACCGATTGTGTGCCGAGCTGGCGAGTGAGCAGCCGACCTGGGCGTTCGTCAATGTCAACGTGCGGACCTACTACGCCGAGGGCTCGAAGACGCTGGCGTTCGAAGTGGCCGAGCAGCTGGGGTGGCAGACGCCCGACCATGTGGTGGTGCCGATCGGATCGGGTAGTCAGCTCACCAAGGTGGCCAAGGGATTCGCCGAGCTGTGGCAGGTGGGGCTGCTGGACGAAGAGCCGTCGGTGCGGATCTCGGGTGCACAGGCCGAGGGGTGCTCGCCGGTGGCCACCGCGTTCGCGGAAGGAACCGACGCCATTCGCCCGGTGAAGCCCGCGACGATCGCAAAGTCCCTGGCCATCGGAAATCCCGCCGATGGCTGGTACGCGCTCGATGCCATCCGCAGGTCGGGTGGATCCTGCGCTTCGGTCACCGATGCGGAGGTCATCGAAGGCATCCTGCTGTTGGCCCGCACCGAGGGGATCTTCGCCGAGACCGCGGGCGGGGTGACCATCGCCACCCTGGCCAAGCTGGCGGGCGAGGGCGTCATCCGGCCCGACGAGCGGGTGGTGGCGATGGTGACCGGCCACGGACTGAAGACGGTGGAAGCCCTGTCGGGCACGGTCGGCCCGACCGCCACCATCGCCCCCACGCTCGACGCCTTTGCTGCCGCCATGGGCGCCGAGTACGAACTCACCGACGAGCCGGCACCCAGGAGTGCATGATGATCAAGGTCCGGATTCCCGCCCAGCTGCGCACACTCACCGGGGGCTCCGGTGAGGTGAGCGTCGAAGGGTCGACGGTCGGTGAGGCACTGAAGGCGCTCGACGCTGCCCACGCTGGCTTCGCCGACCGCATCTTCGACGAGGCTGGAGGGCTGCGCCGGTTCGTCAACGTGTTCCTCGATGACGAGGACGTGCGGTTCCTCGACGGGCTGGCCACCCCGATCGCTGCAGGCCAGACCCTGTCGATCGTCCCTGCCGTCGCCGGAGGCTGACCCGCCGGCACCGCCGGAGGCTGACCCGCCGGTACCGCCGGAGGCTGAGCTCAGCAGCAAGGTGAGGCCATGATTGCCGTGGAACAACACCCCTCGTGGGGGCCTCTCACTGCGTCGGGATGACCGGCTCAGGTGCCGTTGCGGTGGTTGCTCGCCGTCCCCCACGGGCGGTGATGTTTTCAGGGTCCCGACACGGCCTGTGTCCTCAACCGGTCAGCGCAACGGCACCGGCGAACGTCTGAGATGGTGCCATCCGACCCATGGGCTGCTTTCCCATCGACACGTGGACGCGCTTGGTCCACACGCCCTCGTAGCGACGGACGGTGGATGGGGGGAGGTCGTCCCACCGGTCCCCCCTCCATCCCTCGGTAGCCCATTCCGTCGTGGACTGGCCCGACGACTGGGTGTCGGACTCGGCCGACGGGTGCGCACTGCGCTCTGCCTGGACCACGTGGGCCGATGACTCCCCGAGTGGTTGGGGATCCCCATTGCTTCGCATCGCACTCTTTGTCGCGCACTGCGAGGCGAAATCGTGCCAGCCGTCGGAGGATGCCACCGCTCAGGCGGCGAAGTGCCGGGTCATCCGTCCTCCGTCAGGGGTGAATCCTCGGTCAACCGGTCCAATGTGGGAAGTAGGTAGCCGAACCCCGCGATCACGCTGCCGACCAGCATGCACGCCACTCCTACGAGCCTGAGAGGGTGAGCAGCGGTGAGAAGACCACCGATGCCGGCAACGGCCACGCCGATGCAGCCGATCCATCCGCTCAGCAGGGAGATGCGCGTGGATCCCCTGACGCGGACGAGGAGGGCCACCGCTCCGAGCGCGAGGGGGAGACCGAGTATGGCGTGGGCGAGGTAGATCGTTGTTCCGCTCGGTGGGAGCCAGCTGCTAGGGCGTCCGGTGGGAAGCGCGACCAGGGCTGCGATACCCGACACGAACTCGACACCGACCAGTAGTGCGAGTGCCTCCGGCAAGTGGCCGGTCGAGCGTCCTGCGTCGCCGCCTGGATCCGTCGGGGCCGGCTTGCGAGGAACCGAAGACGACTCCGTCCGCTCGGGGGCCGGCGCCACCAGGTCGGTCACGGGGGCCGGCGCCTCTCGCGCGGGAGCGATTCGTACCAGGATGTTGTAGGTCACGGCCGCGATCGTGAGGTGCATGACCATGAGCACGGCGACGGCGCGGACGGGCTGGTTCCGGATGAGTAGGTAGACATCAGGGATCCAGAGGACGAGCGTCACCGCGATGGCGAGCCGGAGGAAGAGCCAGCGGGGCGCCCAGGAGATTCGGGTCACGATCGGCCATGCCGCGCACGCGATCAGCACACCGATGATCGTCAGTGTGGCGTAGTCAGAGAATCGAAAGTGTGCATATCCCACTGTCGCCGGGAACACGCTCGTCCCGACGAGGACGAGGAGAGCGTCAGCTGCGAGTGAACCGGCCACCGACATGATCGTCGCCATGGCGAGGGCGGCGGTGGACGGCTGGGGATGGTGGCCCGACCAATCGATGTGGGCGACCCTCATCGCACGGTGAGGGAGGTCTACCGACGACATGTGGCTGATCTGGGGATTGGGGGCACCAAGACGGGCGAGGAAGGGTTGTACATGGTGGTACTGAGCCTTCGGTTGGGTGTGCACGGGAGTGAACTCACCTGGCGAGTTGCTGCTGACCGGGGAAGGCCAACCCTAGTGAACGGGTGGACAGAGCGATCAGCCGACAGGTGGGTCGGAACGGCGGCCCCGCCGCCCGAGGCGCTGGCAGTCAAGCGCAGGGACGACCACCGGGCAGCCAGCGTGCCCATGCTGTCGGCCCCGGCCGTGCGCCCGTGTCGGCCACTCCCGAGGCGGCCATGCAGCTGTTCAGCTACTCGACCACCTACTTCACGCTGCTCGTTGTGCTCATGGCGGTGGCCTTGGTCTGCGCCTGCCCGGCACGTTGGGCGCCGGTTGCTCCGGGGCGAACTCGACCTGAGTCGCCGGTAGGGTGAGGGGCGTGGATTCGCCCGTACCGCCGGATCCGGTTCAGCCTCAACAGGGCAAGCGTCTGACCGGGTCGGAGGCTGTCAGGCTCCACCTCACCCTGGCAGGGGCGCTGCTCCTCTGTGCCGGGGCCTTCTGGTTCGAGGTGAGGCGTGCCCTCGGCGGAAACGAACTGAGCTGGGCTTACGTGTTCGAATGGCCCCTGTTCGCCGTGTTTGCCTGCTACATGTGGTGGAACCTGCTCCATCGGAACAGGCGGGCGAGGAATGCCAGAGCCAAACCGAAGGTGGTGGCTCCCGAGCACGTCGAGATGCTCAAGGCCTGGCAGGACCACCAGCGAGCGTTGGCCGCGGCCGAAAATGACGCCCGTCAGGCCCAGTCTGAGTCCGAACCAAAACCCTGAGGCCCCACCCCTACCGGAAGCCGAGGCGGTTCAGGGCTCTCGTTCGGCCAGCAGGCGCCAAGGATGGAGCCGGTGGGTCGGCCTACAATCGGCGATGTCGAGGCCGTGGGCGTGACCGGCCCGCATTCCCTGAGGTCGGGAGCCGTCGGACCAGTCGGATCAGAGGAAGGGTGGTGACCAGATGCCGGGAATGGGGCACGGGCTTCAGGCCGACAACCCGACGATCGCCGCCGCGTTCCGTTCCGCACTGGTGCACCAGTTCCTCCTCATCGTGCTGCTCCTGGTCGTCTTGGCCCTTGCATGGAATGCCATCCGAACGATCAGTTTCCGGCGGGCGGCGGCTGCCGGCACCCTGGATGCCCCCGTCGTGGAGACGCAGCCCTATCCGGAGCCTGCGGGACGCCGGATGCTCCGGGTCACCTTCGGGATCATCTGGATCTTCGACGGCCTGCTCCAGGTCCAGGGATCGATGCCACTCGGCCTGCCGGGGACCGTCATCACTCCGGCGGCAAGCTCCTCCCCTGGCTGGGTGCAACACCTGGTCAACGTCGGTACCACCATCTGGTCCAACCACCCGGTGTCCGCAGCTGCAGCGACCGTGTGGATACAGATCGGCGTCGGCGTGTTCCTCCTGGTGGCGCCACGTGGATACTGGTCGAGGGCCGCGGGGGGTGTCAGCGTCGGCTGGGGCCTCGTGGTGTGGGTGTTCGGCGAGGCATTCGGCGGCATCTTCGGACACGGCAGCAGCTGGATGTTCGGCTCACCCGGGGCGGTTCTCTTCTATGCGGTCGCCGGTGCGCTGATCGCCCTGCCGGACTCGTCATGGGAGACACCCAGGCTCGGGAGGGGGGTCGTCAGGGGAATGGGCGTGTTCTTCCTCGGCATGGGGGTCCTCCAGGCCTGGCCGGGCCGGGGGTTCTGGGAGGGTCAGGCGCACCCCTCGGCGCCGCCGGGGACCCTCACCACCATGGTGCACCAGATGGCCCAGGTCTCCCAACCCTCCCTGTTCTCGTCGTGGGTCCGCGGTTTCGGATCGTTCGATGCATCGCACGGGTGGGGGGTCAACCTGGTTGTCGTCCTGCTGCTCTTCGGGATCGGGGCCTGCTTCGTCAGTGGAAACCACCGGCTCGTGCGGATCGGAGTCGTCGTCGGCGCCGTCCTGTGCCTGGCCGATTGGATCCTCGTCCAGGATCTCGGCTTCTTCGGAGGGGTGGGTACCGACCCCAACTCGATGATTCCCATGGCGGCTGTGTTCACCGGCGGCTACCTGGCCATGTTCCGCCTGCCGGTGCGGGTCCAGGCCCCCGTGGAGTCCTCCGGATCGGTTCCCGTGGCATCCGGCGTCCCGACCGGGATCCTCGACCGCCTCACCCCCTCCTACCTGCTCCGTACCCTTGCTGCGTTGGGAGCGGTGGGGGTCGTGCTGATCGGGGCGGCCCCGATGGCCGTGGCCGCCACCAACCCCAACGCGGACCCCATCCTCGCCGAGGCGAGCAACGGTACGCCGAACGTGGTCGACATGCCGGCCGCACCGTTCACGCTCACGGACCAGCAAGGTCACGAGGTCTCACTGAAGCAGCTCGGTGGCCACACGGTGGTGCTCACCTTCCTCGACCCGGTCTGCACCTCGGACTGCCCCCTCATCGCCCAGGAACTGAGGGTGACCGACCAGATGCTGGGTACCGGCGCGTCCCGTGTCGACCTGGTGGCGATCGTCGACAATCCGCTGTACAACACCACGGCCCTCACCAACGCCTTCGACCGGCAAGAGGGGCTCGACCACCTGGCCAATTGGACCTATCTGACCGGGTCGGTGGCCCAGCTCGACCAGGTGTGGAGCGACTACGGGGTGCAGACAGAAGTGACACCGGCCGGGGGAATGGTCGCCCACAGCGACATCGTGTACATCATCGACGGCAGCGGTCACACCCGGGAGATACTCAATTCCGACCCCGGTGCCGGCAGCGCGCCGAGCAGTTCCTCATTCTCGGTTCTCCTCGCGGGCCAGGTTCGCCAGATCTCACACTCGTGATCGCCCGATCGGGGCATGGTCGCCCGCGTCGCCCGCGCTCGAGGCCGAAGGGGGTGACGCCCGCGCTCGGTGCGATCGTCCTCTCGGCGATCGTCCTGTCGGCGTGCTCGTCGCCAGGAGGTACGGGAGCGGCACCCTCTCCATCCACCAGCGGGTTGGCAGCGGTTCCGCTGGCCACGTCGTTCGCCGGTCAGACGGGGACCTGGGCCACCCTGGCCATGGGCCATCTCGACGAGCCCCTGAACACCTTCTGGCAGCTCTTCTACCTGTCGGGCAGCTCGTCCACGTGGGAGCTGGCCACGCCACCGGGCGTGGCCAGCAACGGCGGGCTGGTGGTCTCGCTCGGCCCGTCGGCGACGGTCACCGCAGGGTTCGAGCCGACGCTCGACCTCCGCTTCTCCCCGCTGGCCCAGAGCACCGATCAGGGTTCCACCTGGGGGCCGGGGGTCCTCCCGGGCGGCCTGGCGCCGGTGCCGGACTCCCTGGCCGCCTCCGACGGACACCAGTACCTCGCCCTCCTGCGAACCGGCGGCGGGGACGTGGTGGCCAACAACGGTGACCTCGCCGAGTGGAAGCGGGTTGCGTCAACAGCGACGCTGATCGCCGACCCGTCCACCTCGGCGTGCGACGTCGAGGCGCTCACCGCCGTCTCCTTCGGCCCGAACGGCGAGGAATTGGTCGGGGCCGCGTGCGCCCGCGGGCCGGAAGTCGGCATCTTCGGCTCCGTGGCCGGAGCCTGGCAGCCGATCGGGCCCTCCGTTCCGGGCCCGGAGGGCCCGACCCAGGTGCTACGCCTGGTGGGCACTCCCGCAGGAACCACCGCCCTGGTGAGTGCAGGCGAGGGGAGAGCCCGCAGGCTCGTCGCCCTGTGGAGTTCCGATGGGCTGAAGAGCTGGTCGGTGTCGGCTTCCCTCCCCCTGGGGAGAGGAAGCCTGACCTCGACCGGGGTCACCGCCACCGGTGGGTTGATCGTCACCGTGCGAGGCGCAGACGGGAGCGCCTCCGCATCGGCGATCAGCCCGTCCGGCGGCCCCTGGCGTCCGCTCACCCCCCCGCCGGCGGGTACGTCGGTCGTCGTCGGTGGGCCCGACGGGGTGTTCGACGCCCTGATCGCCGACCAGTCGAACCTCGACGTGGACACACTGGGCAGCGGCGGATGGCATCGCACCCAGACGTTGAACGTGCCGATCCAGTACGGATCGTCGGGATGACGAAGGAAGGACCGGTCTATCGTGGCCCCACCCACCTGAGGCCTAGCGGGTAGAGGAGGTCGACCGTGCACTACGTCACCCAGGACTGGTCGTTCGACCCCTTCGTGCTGGTCGTGGTCGTCGTCGTCTTCGCCCATGAGGTAGGACTCGCCCGGCTGCGCCACCGGTCGGACCCAGGTCGGACCCGCAGGCGCCGCCTCCTCTCGCTCTCCTTCTACGGAGGCCTCGGCGTCCTGCTTCTCGCTGTGGATTCGCCGATCGACTACTGGGCCGGCGACTACTTCTTCGTGCACATGATCGAGCACCTGCTGATCGCCTTCTATGCGCCCATCCTCATCGTCCTCGGAGCTCCGTGGATCCCCCTGCTCTTCGCCCTGCCGGTCGCCATCCGCCGCAAGGTGGGCCGATTCGTGATGCTCGGCCCCTGGTCGCGGGCCCTTCGAGGGGTGGGTCGATTCATCACCGACCCCTGGTTCGCCCTCATCTCCTTCAACGTGGTCATGGTCGTCTGGCACCTCCCCGCCCTGTTCGACCTGTCCGAGCAGAACCAGGGCATCCATATCTGGCTGATGCACGGGAGCTTCTTCGTCACCGGTGTGCTGTTCTGGCTGCAGATCATCCCCTCGCACCCGTTCAGGGTGAAGGCCAGTCCGATCTGGCAGGCCGGGGCCATCATCAGCACCAACGTCATCATGTTCGTGCTGGCCATGGCCCTGAGCATGCTCAGCGCCGCCAGTTGGTACTCGGTCTACGCCCACATCCCGGGCGTGACCCTCTCGCCCTTCGCCGACCAGCAGATCGGCGCAGCCATCCTGTGGGTCTGCGGCGACTTCTGGGCCGTTCCGGCCCTGATCGTCGTCATCAAGCGGGCCATCGACCAGGAAGGGTCGATCTCCAACGTGCTCGAGCGACTGTCCCACCGGGGGGCCGTGGTCGGGGCCCAGGACTTGAGGCCCTCACGGACCGGCGCCGTCGACCGCACGTAGGAACCGGCGACGGTCACCTTGCGGTTTCCCGGATCTTCGGGGACGACCGGATCTTCGGGGGCGACCGGAAAGGTACTTGACCTATCCGGTGAGCCCGCTTACTGTCACGATCACGATCCGGGTTCTTCACGACCCCTTGGGGGAATGTGCGGAGTCCGGTCGCAGGTGGGATCGGTGGGGCCCTGTGGGCCTGACCAGCCACTCGACGGCGCCAGGGAGTGCGAGATGTCATTTGGGGGAAGGCTTTCGGTGGTCATCGGGCTCTTCGTCGTGGCTGCAGGCTTCGCCGTCTGGGCCGTGGTGGGCTTCATGCTCCCCCAGCCCGCGACCGTCGACTTCACCTCGGCGCAGCCCGCCGGCGCTCCGGTGGACCTGACCGTGCAGACGGTGGGAAGCATCGGCACCGGGTTCGGTGATCATCCGACCTGGGTCTCGTACCTGGTGAAGAACCCACAAGGCCAGTGGGTCCACACGACCGCCTGGAAGGTGCCGGCCCACACCCGGATCAACCTGACGATCGAGCAGTTCGACTCGGGCAGCCCGCTCCGCAACCAGCAGTGGGGACGGGTGCAGGGGACGCTCGGGAACGTCGAGATCCTCAACGGCAGGCCGGTGTCGGTCTACGACTCGAACTCCGGCAATGGCGTCGGTCACACGTTCTCCATCCCGACCCTCGGGATCAACATCCCACTGGTCGGCGTCAATCCCAACGCCAGCAACGTCTGCAGCCAGGCACCGTGCTCCTCACCGAGTTCGGTGCGCAACATCATCAGGGCCTCGTTCGTCACTCCGGGGCCGGGTGACTACCCCTGGCAGTGCTTCGTGCCCTGCGGGCTGGGCTTCCTGTACGGAAACGGGGGACCGATGAGCACGGTCGGCTACATGGGCGGCTTCCTGGACGTCGTCTCGTGACCATCGATACCGGACAGCCGACGAGTCAGGAAGTGACCGAGCCGGCGCAGGAAGAACCCCGTCACATCTGGCGCATGGTCGCCATCTGGGCCGTCCTCGCCGTGGTGCTCGACCTGCTCTTCTACTTTCTGGTCGGTCCCCACGTCCCACCCGGCGACATGACCTCGGCGGCCTCCGAGAACCAGGACGACTTCACCATCCTGTTCCTCATCGCTCTGCCCGTGATGATCGGCGTCTGGGTGTACATGGCGTACTCCATCGTCATCTGGCGGGCCTCGCGCAAGGGCGCCCCCGAGCCGGTCGGCGGACCCCAGGCCCGGTCCAACCTCGGTGTGCAGGTCGGATGGATCGTCACCACCACGGTGATCGTCCTCGGGCTGTTCGTCTTCGGCACCGTCGAGCTCGTCGTCAACGCCGGCTCCGGTGGGGGCGAGGGCCCCAACCCGATTTGGACCCCCACCTCGGCCAGCGTCCTGCCCGTGCAGGTGATCGCCCAACAGTGGAAGTTCACCTACCGCTATCCGACCTTCGGGGGCTTCGAGAGCCAGCAGCTGGTGATCCCCAACGGCACCACCATCGCCTTCCACGTGACCTCCCTCGACGTGACCCACGACTTCTGGGCCTACCAGCTGAGCATCAAGGCCGACGCCAACCCCCAGATCGACAACGTGGCCTACACCACCACCCGCCAGGCGGGCAGCGTCACCGTGCGATGCGACGAGCTCTGCGGGCTCTGGCACGGCGCCATGTTCAACTACGGCAGTGTCGTGTCCAAGACGGCGTTCAACATCTGGGCCAAGGCGACCGAGAGGGCAACGGCGGCCAACACCAAGCTTCTGCCCCCGTTTGCCTGGACCTACGTGCCGGACGCCAACGGCGCCGATGGCGGGTACTACCCCGACAACGTCGATCCGTACAGCAACTCCGAGGTCTACGGGGCAACTCCCGCAAAGTCATAGAAAGTTGATGCGATGACTCTTGCCGCCGAACGCGAAGCTGAATCCGAGGTCGTCTATCCGGATCCGACCCCGCCCGTGCTCGGCGGGTTCCAGGGTCTGCCGGCCCGGCCCGGCTGGTTCAGCCAACACCTCGGCACCGCGGTCATCGGCGCCGTGCTCGGGTACCTCCTCGGCCACTGGTTGGGGAATGTGGTGGGCAGCGGCTACACCAACGTCTCCAACAGCGGGTCGAACTCCATCGCCGTCACCGGCGGCCTGTTGGTCGCCGTGGCCGGGTGGCTTCTGGGGATCGGTGCCGTCAACTACCCTCTGGCCAAGTTGGTCGGCATGGAGCCGCGCCCTGAGTACGAGTCGACCAGCTGGACCAGGTACCTGCGCTACACGGCGGACCACAAGGTGGTCGGGCTCCAGTACGTCATCGGAGTCCTCGGGTTCTTCTTCACCGGGGGCCTGCTGGCCATGGCCATCCGCACCGAGCTGCTCTCGCCGACCAGCCACGTCTTCGGCCCGGGAACCTACATCGCCATCGTGAGCGAGCACGGCACGGTCATGATGATGATGGCCACCTCGGTGGTCGTGGGGCCGCTGGGGAATTGGCTGGTGCCGTTGATGATTGGCGCACGGCGCACCGCGTTCCCCCGGGTGGAGGCGTTCAGCTTCTGGATCTTCACCGCCGGGTACTTCGTCATCCTCTCCGCCTTGTTCTACGGAGGGTTCCCCACCGGCTGGACCGGCTACGCACCCCTGCAGACGCAGGCCGGCGTGGGCATGATGTCCTATCTGGTGGGCTTCGCCGTCATCGGCCTCGGGATGATGGCCGCCGGGTTCAACCTGGCCGTCACCATCATCAACTACCGGGCACCGGGCATGACCTGGAGCCGCATCCCCATCTTCGTGTGGTCGATCCTGGCCACCTGCGCCCTGCTCACCCTGGCCACCCCGACGCTGGTGGCGGCAGGTCTGTTCGGCATCCTCGACCACACTGCCCAGACCGCCTTCTACGTCACCGAGCACGGGGGCAGTTCGTTCCTCTGGCAGAACCTCTTCTGGTTCTTCGGGCACCCCGAGGTCTACATCATGGCCCTGCCAGGGTTCGGCATCGTGGCGGAGCTCCTGCCCGTGTTCTGTCGAAAGCCCCTGTTCGCCTACAAGGTGGCCGCCGCGGGAATGGTCGGAGTGGCGCTCCTGTCGTTCTTCGTGTGGCAGCACCATCTGTTCCAGAGCGGGATCAACCCGGACATGCGTCCGTTGTTCATGCTGACCACCGAGCTGATCTCGATCCCGACCGGGTTCATCTATCTGGTGGGTCTCGGAACGCTCTACAAGGCCAAGATCAGATTAGAAGTGCCGATGCTCTTCTGCCTGGCCGTGTTCTTCAACTTCCTGATCGGCGGGGTGACCGGCGTGTTCCTGTCCGACGTGCCGGTCAACGTCACCGTGCACGGGAGCTTCTTCGTCCTGGCCCACTTCCACTACACGATCATGGGCGGCCTGATCTTCGCCTTCTTCGGCGGCCTCTACTACTGGCTCCCGAAGATGACCGGCAAGACGATGAACAAGCAGTTGGGCAAGGCCCACTTCTGGACGATGTTCATCTTCTTCAATATGACCTTCTTCCCGATGTTCCTCATCGGCCTGCTCGGCCAACCCCGCCGGGTCTTCGAGTACGCCCAGAACCTGCAGGCGCTCAACGACTTCGCATCGGTCAGTGCCTTCCTCCTCGGTGCCTCGTTCCTCATCTTCATCGCCAACTTCGTGTGGTCGATCTTCATCAAGCCCACGCCCGCGCCGGCCAACCCCTGGAACTCCCTGGGCCTCGAATGGCAGACGCCGACACCGGTGCCGTACTACAACTTCGAGCGCATCCCGGTCGTACTGAGCGACCCGTACCACTACAGCGAGGAGAACGCTCCCGCCGTTGCTGATCTCGGGGAAGGGGAGCTGGTGACCACCGGTGCGTCCTCTCCCGCCAGTGTCGCCGAAAATCCCCGTCCGCCGGCCCCAGGAGTGGAGACAACACGTTGACCGATACTGCCGACAAGCCCCTGTTCGCGAGGACTCCTGAAGAGAGGGAGTTCGAGTTGCGCGCCGCTGTCGGTTCCTACTGGACCGGCGGCCGTCTGATGATCGGCATGTTCGCCTTCCTCTTCGCCTCGTTGGCCTTCGCCTACTTCTACCTGAAGTCGAACAACTCGGGGAAGATGTGGCGCCCTGGTGGGATCACCGCCCCGACCGGAATCGGCTGGACCATCTTCGCCGTGGTCCTGGCGTCCGTGTTGCTCGCCAGCTACGGACAGTGGCGGATGCGGTCGGGCTCTCTGCTCGACTGGGAGGTGAGCGGGTGGGTCGCAGTGTTCGGGATCCTGTTGGCGGTGGGCCTCCAGATCTGGCAACTGACCCAGCTACCGTTCTTCCCCGGTTCAAGCGGGTACGCGTCGTGCTTCATCGGCTGGGCGGTGATGAACATCATGATGCTCCTCGGCGGTGCCTACTGGCTCGAGACCAACCTGGCCCTGTGTATGCGACTCCGACGGGTCGATCCCGAGGAAGGGACACCGGCCACGTCGAACGGACCCTCGGCCCAACTCTTCCGGGCCAATGTGGAGTCCTGCACCTACTTCTTCGGGTTCATTGCCCTGATCAGTGCGCTGTTCTGGGTGTTCTTCTATCTGATCTGACCCGGCGAACCGATCGTCTCCCGGGCATTCGAGTACTATTCTGTATGACTAGCGACAGTGAGGTTGGTCCGCCAATGAGCATTGCCACCGACTCGTACATCGGACCCGAGGTACTGACTGTTGCCATCCCGCTGGGCAGCCTGTTGCTGGTGATGCTCTGGGGCTTCTTCCAGCGCCGTACGAACCGGCAGTGATCTCCGGGACCGTGGCAGACCGGTCCCTGGAGCAGCAGTCACCCGAACCGCACACGTCCCTGCGGGCGATCCTCTTGGTCGTGGCCGTGCTCCTGCTGGTGGCCTGCGTCGTCCCGCCCCTGTCACCACTGGCCCGCCGCTACGAGTTCGTCGAGGCACTGCAGTTCGCGTTCTTCGCCATCGTCATACCGGCCCTGGTGGTGATCGGCTCACCGTGGTCCCTCCTCGGCCTTGCCTCTCGTGATCCCCAGCGTTTCGACGACGACGGGAACCCGTGTTCCCCGTCGGAGCCGCTGGGTCCGGTGGACCGGCTGGCGCAGGGTCGACGGCACCATCCCGAAGCCCTCCGCAGCGTGCTCTTCGCCGGCCTCTACCTTGCCGGGGCGATCATCTGGAGGACGCCGCTGGCCGTTGACGCACTGGCCCGCCATCCATGGCTGCTGGCCGTCGAGGCGGCCACGCTCCTGATGGTCGGCGTCGGGCTGTGGCTCGAGCTGGTGGAGTCGCCACCGCTCACACCGAGGTTGCCGCGTCCGAGCCGGGTGGCACTGGCGGCGGTCGCGATGTGGATCATCTGGATCCTCGCCTACCTGGTCGGCCTGTCACATGCCTCGTGGTACCAGGCCTATCCTCACCATGCCGGGTCCGGGTTCAGCCTCTCGGCCGACCAGCAGTTGACCACGGGGTTACTGTGGTTCGTCTCGGCATGTGCCTTCATTCCGGTCGTCTACTGGAACCTGATCCGCTGGCTGCAGGCCGAGGAAGACCCGGATGAGGAACTGCACCACCTGGTCCGCCAGGAGCGTATCCGGGGCAGAACCCTCGGCCCCGGTCAACCCACGCCGTAGCCGGAGGGCTCAGGCCGCGAAGGGGAGGCTCGGACCGTCGATCCGACGGTGTCAGTTCGTGCCGGACAGATGGGGCAGGCTGGGTAGGTCGGGCATCGGGAGGTGGGCGCCCAGGATGCGGTCGGCTGCCGTCACGTACGCATCCGCCTGTGCCCGGTCCCTGGCCAGTGCGGCCTCCTGCTTCGAGAGGTTGGCAAGGGCCGAGGCATCGGTCGGATCGGTGCTGAGGGTCTGGATGTCCTCGATGGCTCCGAGGGCGTCTGAGGTTGTCCACAGAGTCGCCACGTTGACCACGTCGCCGATGTTCTTTCCTGCTGGCGTGCCCGTACCTTCGACGTTCGACAGGTCGTAGATCGTGCTGCTGGTGAACGAGCAGGCGGTCTGATCGTCCCGCATCATGGCCGGTGCCTCGGCCTGGTCGGAGGAGCTCAACGACCCCTCTTTCAGGTCCTGGTAGATCATGAAGGTCTCCTTGACGCCGTAGGCACAGGGGGCGACGTCGGTATTGATCTGCTGCATGACGCTGGTCTGGTCCGCGGTGTCGGTGGACGTGGTGGTGTGGCTGGGCAGGTCGACGGCAACCGAAGCGATGACGACGGCGGCGACGGCTGCGGTGGCCAGCACCCATCCCCGCCTGTACCAGACGGGTTTCTCGGGCGTCTGGGCGATGATGGCACCGATCGTGAAAGGATCCTCGGGACCGGTGTGATCGGCGCTGTCGTCGTTCATGACGCTCCTCTGAGCAGGCCGGAGGCCGAGTTGGCCACCCCTTGAGCGAACTTCTCGATGACGGCGGGTTGCAGGCTGTAGATGCCGAGTGTGTCCTCGTTCGCGAACGGGGACGCACTCAGTTCCATTTTCCCCGCGGGGTTGATGAAGTCCATGATGTCGTTGTGGGTGATCACCCGGTTGGTGTTGTCCAGGGCGACGGTGATTCCGTAGTGCTTCCAGACACTACTGAGGTCGGTGAGCGAACCGGTGAGAAACGTGACGTTCGGGAGGCCGGCCAGGCCGGTCTGGGTCAGGGCCGGAGGGGTCGGGGCGAGCGACGTCTCCAGGGGGTCCGAGTTCACCACGACGAACTCGACGTCGGACCTGTGGGCACCGAGGAGCTGATCGGCCTGGGTGATCTCGCTCGACAGCACCGGGCAGATGTCGTCGCACTCGGCGTTGAAAAAGGTGAGGACGACCACCTTTCCTCGGGCCCCGGCGAGCGACCAGGGCATCCCGTTGTGGTCCTCCAGTGTGAAGGCCGGGGCCGGTCCGCCGGCCAAGCGGGTCAAACCGATGACCGCGCTCGGAGTGGCACCGACGGACGGAGCGCTCGGCTGGGACGGAGCGGCCGGCGCGGTGTCGACGGTGCCGCCGGTGCCGGCCAGGGTCGTCACCGGCGTCGAGGTCAGGGCGCTGACGCCTGCATTGCCGATCAGCAGCTCGGCCGCGATCCCTCCCAACCCGAGCACGGCAAAGCCGACGATGATCCACAGGATGAACTTGCGGGGCACCGGCACCGAGCCGGCGCGCAGCGCGGCCGCCCGGTCGATCGGCGTCTTGCCGGTGGCCAGGGCGACGGCGCGGTCGGCCTCCGACATCGCAGGTCGGGGGCCATGTCCACTCTCGTTCGACGATGGTGTCGTCATCGTGGCATCGGGGGTGGGGCCGGTCATGAATGTGCCGTCCGGCCGGTCAGGACGGCTGTCCAGTGGTCGAGCGACGCCAGCGTCTGCGTCCCGAAGGCCACATGAACCACTCGGCCGTCCGCATCCACGAAGAAGGTGACCGGCAAGGCGGTGAGTAGGTAGGAGGTCGCCACTTTGGCGTCGCTGTCGACGCCAACCGGATAGGTGACCCCGGCCTTTGCCAGCACCGCCTCGGCGGCGGCGACGGTGTCGTTCGAATCGACACCGACGACGGCCATACGTCCGACCGTCTGTGTCGACAGTGCTCCGAAGGCCGAAAGCTCCGCTTGGCAGTCCCTGCACCACGAAGCGAAGAAGTTGACGACGGTCGGGGTTCCCAGGGTGCTCGCCAGCGAGACCGGCGGGCCGCCGCCCAGGCGGGGGAGCACGAAAGTCGGCGCCTTGCTGCCGGTGGCCAGCGTCGCCGGTGGCGTAACCGAGTAGGAGGCCACCGGACGCGGGTGGGGTGGACGGGTGGCCACATAGACGATGAACCCGACCAGGACAAGCGCAGCCAACGCTGCCACAAGCTTCCAGACCCACTCGTTGCCGTTTGCCGGCTGTTCCTGATGCCGAGCGGACTGATCAACCTGGTCGGTCACCATCGTCACCGTGTCTCCCACATCAGGGGCCGAGCACACCGGTGGCGATCCGGTCAGCGCATCCGACCGAGTCGACGTGAGGGAGATGACGGTGGGTCCCGTTCGACCGGGCGGCCGTCGAAGGGCAAGGGCTGTGAAATGGGAGGACCACCGACAAGAGAATAGTCGGCAGGGTGTGATGATGTCCGTGCACCACGGGGCCGGTGCTCGGGCACCCGGGCCCCGCTGCATACCGTCGGTGTATCCGACCTGGAGTCAGAGTGTCGGAACCTGGATCCCGAATCGTCCTCGAGGCTCGCTGGACGACTCAACCGCTGGTGAGGGCCGGCAAGGGACCGGAAGACCGGCCCACCTGCGGTAGGAGAGGGAAGTGGGCGGCAACCCCGGGGGGAGACGGGCCGACCCCTTGCGGACCTGACCGGCTCTTCCGGCGTGGGCTGCGATGCCGATACTTCGGTCGTTGCGCCTCTTCGACGTCGCTGAGGGCTGCCCCTGTGTCCTCAGCGCCTTCGGCGACGATGGTCGGGGGTCCTGCGGGACCGACCATTCCGAAGGAGTCCCGCACCGGGGACGCGCCGCCGCTATGGTGCGCTCACATGGCTGACATGCGTGCTGGAGGGGACCATCGGGGCCTCGGGGCGGACCCGATCGTGAAGGGTGTCATCATCGTCATCGAGTACGCCATTGTCGCCAGCCTGCTGCTGGTGGCCGGCATCGTCCTGGTGCGCACCGTGATCGACTTCTTGAGTCACTGGGGCGCCTTCCCTCTGACAGTGGTAGCGGCCATCGACGGCATCCTGGTGGTGATCATCCTTCTCGACATTGCACACACGGTCTTCGGCCATCTGCGGACTGCCGCTTTCCCGGTCCGACCCTTCCTGGTGATCGGCATCCTGGCCGGCGTGCGGGACATCTTGAGCTCCTCCGCCCACCTGACGTTGAGCAGCCCTCTCTCACAGCGCGACTTCACCGACACACTGATCTCGCTCGGTGTGGGTGTCGGTGTAGTCGTCTTCCTCCTCTTGGGCCTCCTCATCCTTCGCTTCAGCGGGCACAGTGACGAAGACGACGTCGCCTGACATCGGATCATTTGGGCGATGCTGTCCTTTCCACCGCTGCGTTCCCGAAGCTGGACGTTCACCTCGCGGCGCACCGTCCATGGTGACCGGCCCACCCCGCAGGCGATGGCCCGGATCGACAGACCTGCGGCCGGTCCCCGGGGGATCACTTCCCGCTCCTCAAGGGAAAGGCGCAGCTCAGAGCGCTCCCGTAGTGTCGGGCTTCTGCCGCCGTGGGAGCCCGAAGACCCTGCCTTTCTTGCCGGGTGCAACCCGTCACGCCTTGCCGCCGAACTCTTCGGAGACCGGCCGGGTGCGGGGTGCGGGTGCCGGGCGCGCCGGAGCAGGTGGCGCTGTTCAGGTCCCCAGTCCACGGAGGATGAAGGCACAGGTTTCCGCGGCGGCCGCGGTCCGTGACTCGGGGAGCGGCTCGGCGGCGCGGATGGACATGGCCCCGTAGACCTGCTGGCCGATGAGCGACGTGGCTCGATCGGGGTCCCTCCCGGCGAAGAGGCCGTCGGCGACGCCCTGGACGAAGAGGTCACGGATCAGCCTGGCGATGTCCAGCGCGATCAACGCCAGCTCGGCACCCACTGCCTCGGCTCCCTGGCTCACCGTCCCCTGGGTCACCAGTGCCAGGCGGAAGAATGCCGGGTTGTCGTCGACAATGGCCAGCATCTCCCCGATCAGCCGTTCGAGCCGGTGCGCCGGGTCGGCATCGCGTTCCCAGGTTTCGGCAATGGCCTCGAGGAGCTGGGTGTGCAGGCCGCTGAGGCAGGCGCGCAGCAGCTCGTCGCGATTGGCGAAGTAGACGTAGACGGTGGATCGGGCCACCCCGGCCTCGGCGGCGATCTCGTCCATCGACACGTCGGTGGAACCACGGTCGCCGAACAGGCGGCGGGCGACATCGACGACCTGGTCCCGCCGGAAGTCCCGGATGACCTCCTTGAGGCTGTCGGGGGTGTTGCGGGTCATCTATGAGGAGATGCGTGGGCCGGGAGGGAAGGCCACCGGGATGTGCTTGACCCCGTTGATGAACTGCGACTGCAGTCGCTGCACCTGTCCGTCCAGGCGGATGTCGGGCATGCGATCGAGCAGGTGCTCGAACATCACCCGGATCTCCATCCGGGCCAGGTTGGCCCCCAGGCAGAAGTGGGGCCCACCACCACCGAAGGCCAGATGAGGGTTGGGGTGCCTGGCGATGTCGAAGGCCTGCGGGTCCGCGAAGACGGCCTCGTCGCGATTGCCGGAGATGTGGAAGAAGACGACCTTGGAGTCCTCCTCGATGACCTGGCCACCGAGCTCGAGCCGGCCGGTGGTCTGGCGGCGGAAGTTCATCACCGGTGTGACGTAGCGCAGCATCTCCTCGACGGCCGAGGGCATCAGCGAGCGGTCGTTGCGCAGCAGCTCCCACTGGTCGGGTTGCTCGAAGAAGGCAGCCATGGCCCCGGAGATCAGGTTGCGGGTGGTCTCGTTCCCGGCCACGGTGAGGAGGAGGAAGAACAGCTCGAGTTCGAATTCGGAGAGCTTCTCTCCTTCCATCTCCACCTCGGTCAGCACGCTCATCAGGTCGTCGCGGGGATCGGCGCGCTTGGCGGCGAACAGCTCCGACGCGTAGGCGTACAGCTCCATCGATGCCTCGAGGGCCGCTTCGCCGGCGGTCTGGTACTCGGGATCCTGGCTGCCGATCATCCGGTTCGACCAGTCGAACATGCGGTGGCGGTCCTCGTCGGGGACGCCCAGGAGCTCGGCGATCACGATGAGGGGGAGCTCGGCGGCGATCTCGGTGACGAAGTCCGCCGATCCCTTCTCGATGACCGCATCGATGATGCCGTCGGTGGCGGCGTGGATCCGATCGTGGAGCTGGTTGACCATGCGGGGCGTGAATCCCTTGTTGACCAGTCGCCGGTAACGGGTGTGGAGCGGGGGATCCATGTTCAACATGACCAGCTGCTGTCGGGCGAGGTCGTCGTCGGGCAGGTCCCAGATGAAGGTGGCCTTGCGGTGCGACGAGAAGTGCTCGTAGTCGCGGTTGACCGCTGTGCAGTCGGCGTGGGTGGTGACCGCCCAGAAGCCGGGCCCGTCGGCCTCCTCCTGCCACCACACCGGGGCGTTCTTGCGCAGGAAGGCGAACCAGTTGTGGGGGACGCCGTCGATGAAGTACTTCGAATCGGTCAGGTCGATATCACCGAAATCGAGCCCACTGATGTCGATCTCCGCCTGGGTCATGTCGGATTCCCCCTCCAATCCATCGGACATGCTGTCCGAGATATTGGAGCGTATGTCCGATCTGATCCGGTGTCAACGAACGGGGGCGGCCGTCCTCAGGCGCTCCAGTCGACGGTCCCGTCCATGATCACCCGCGGCTCCTCGGTGAGCACGAAGTCGAGATGGTCGACGTCGAGGAACTTGGGGAGGTCCTCGAACATCTGAGGAGCGTCCTCATCGCTCATGTGCGCGTAGTACTCGTCCATCGACGCGAACCACTGGACGGTCACCCCGTCGTAGCCGGAGCGGTCGTCATCGCTCCGGTAGTCGTCCAGTGGGCGGGGGTTCTGCTCGTAGCGGATGACGTGGCTGCCACAGCGGCTGTTGACGATCAACGGGCCGTGGTGATCCCTCCAGTAGGCCTGGAACTCCGCCGGGGTCATCCCTTCTCTCCGCTTCAGCAGACAGGTGAGCTTGATCATCGGTTAGGTCCTCCCCGGATCCGGTTCGCTCGAACTCCACACTGGCCCATCACCACCGGGCACGGCCAGACCGAGAGGCTCCCCCTTCGGGACCCCGGTTGGCAAGCCGGTGGACCGATACCGCCCACCTGTGCCCGGACCACCCGATGTTGCCTCCCGGTCACGAGGCCACCCGGGCGCAGAACAGATCGATGATGTAGGGCATGGCGATGGGATCGCCGAGGGTCGAACCGAAGGCGGCGACCCGGTCGAGGAGGTCTTTGCGCTCGCGCTCGGGGAGCACCTGGATGTAGCTGCGCGAGGCCACCTGCTCGACGAACGCCGTATGGTCGAGGTACTGGGTGAACCGGAATTTCGTGCGCGAGACCGGGCCGAAGAGCCTGCTCTCGTCGATGTCCGCACCGAAGTCCCGTCCGACCGGGTAGGGCTGACACTGGTCCCACTTGCTGATCTTCACCAACTCGGCGACGGCAGGGTCCGACTCGTCGCGCTCGTTCCAGACCAGCGCCACGCCTCCGCCCGTCCGCAGCACGCGGGCGAACTCCGAGAGGGCGGTGGGGGCTTCGAACCAGTGGAAGGCCTGGGCGACCACCACGGCGTCCATGGCTCCGCCCCCCACCGGAATCGACTCCGCCGTGCCGGCGATCATCGGGATCCCAGGGCTGACGCGCCTGAACACGTCCCGCATGGATGCCGAGGGCTCGACCGCCACGCACGCGACCCCGCCTGCCTGCAGCTGCCGGGTGAGCTTGCCGGTGCCGGCGGCCAGTTCGAGCACCAGGCTCCCCGCGGCGATCCCGAGGGTCGAGCTCATGTGAGCGACTGCCTCTTCGGGGTAGCCCGGTCGTGCGCGCTCATAGGTCTCCGAGCCCGATTCGAACCCGGCACGGCCCAGGCGGGACCGGTCGGAGAACGAGGAGCGTTCGTCGGGGGGCACGGCGCCACTCTATTGAAGCCGCAACGCCGGACGAAGACCGGGGCCGCGGATGGCCGCCGGGACCCGATAGCGTAGATCACCGTCCATCAGATAGCGTCGAAGGGTGAGCGCGACGAACCCGATTCGCGGCGACAGGCCGGAACCGGCGCCCCTGGGAGCAGTCCCAGCCGACGTTCCTGTCGCGTCCGGATCAGCACCCGGTCCGGTGCACGCCGACCCGCCGTCTGCGCGGCAGCGCGGCCCATGGCAGGCCTCGGCGCCGCTGCGGCACCGCTGGCTGAATGCGGCGGTGCATGCAGGATGGAATTGGATGGCCCGCAACGGGGCCACCGGCCCCAGTGATGTCCTGGCCCAACGGTTCGGTGCCTTCGGGTCGGGAAGTTGCCTGGCCTTTCCGACCGGAGCCATCTTCGGTGAGCGCTGGATCCACATCGGCATCGACACCTTGGTCGGTCCCAATGTGAGCATCACCGCCGGGATGGTGCCGGGGCAGAAGATGGTGAGCGACCCGGTGGTGCGGATCGGAGACCGGACCGTGATCGGAAGGGGCAGTCACATCATCGGCCACTTCGACATCGACATCGGTGACGATGTGCAGACGGGCCCCTATGTGTACATCACCGATCAGAACCACGGGTACGAGAACCCCGACGAGGTGGTCCACGTCCAGTGGCCCCACGACGTACCGGTGAGCATCGGTTCGGGCAGTTGGATCGGCACCGCCGTGGTGATCCTCCCCGGCACGGTATTGGGGAGGAACGTGGTGGTGGGGGCGGGAGCCGTTGTGCGCGGCACCTTCCCCGACCACTGCGTCATCGCCGGTGTCCCCGCCCGGATCGTGCGGCGCTACGTGCCGGGCTCCGGCTGGGTCCACGAGTGAGCGACGTCCTCTGCGTCGACGGGACGGGGATCTCCTGCCGGGGGGCCTGCCGTCGACTCCGCGGCCCCGTCGCTGGCNNGTCGACCGTACTGTCTCCGGCCCTGTCGGCGGTACCGTCTCCGGCCCTGTCGGCGGTATCGTCCCCGGCCCCGCCGCCCGCGTCAGCTGCGGTTGCAGCCCTCACGGACGCGGCGTCGTGCACCGGCGCGCCTGAGCCGCCGATCCCGTTGCGACCGAGGCCGTAGCGCCGCACCACCTCGGAGGCCTCCTCGCGGCCCTGGGCGATGAGCGACTCGGTGGTGGAGAAGTCGTCGAAGTCGCGGGACACCCCCTCGTTCCCCACGCACAGGATGACCTCCACACCCGGGGGCAGCTGGGCCATGTCGCGGGCGAAGCGGGCGTGGACGGAGATCATCAGCGCGTTGACCATCGCCTCCACCGGTCGCTTCGGCTGGATCGGTGTGAAGACGGGCGGCGCGCAGAGCAGTACGACGATCTTGGTCGCACCGGCGTCGATCGCCCGGCGAATGGGCACGTTGTTGACGACTCCGCCGTCGATGAAGCGCTCGTCGCCGATCTCGACCGGCGGGAAGATGGCGGGAATCGCCATGGAGGCGAGCACGGCGTCGATGGCAGGTCCGTAGGTGAACCAATGCTCGCGGCCGTCGCTCAGCGAGGTGGCCACCACCTCCACGGGCACGGCGGTCTCCTCCAACCGATCGAACGCGAACCCTTCTTCCATGATCTTGCGGAGCCCCGAGCTGGCGTAGACCGAGTCGCGCTGCTGCAGGTAGAGCCAGGGGCCGTGGAGGCGGCCCTGAGGATAGATGTCCTCGCGGCCGAGCCCGAGCCAGATCTGCGCCATGCGCTCCACCCCGGCCGACGTGGGGTCACTGGCGAATCCGACACCGTTGATCGCCCCTACCGAGGATCCATAGATCCGATCGGGCACGAAGCCGTGGTCGGCCAACACCTGGAGCATCCCGACCTGGACCGCCCCACGAGGGCCCCCGCCGGCCAGCACCAGTGCGGTGAGCTCGGGTTCGGGCTCCTCCTCCTCGGCACCTTCCTGCGCGGCAAGCCATCGCGCCCTCGATGCGGCGGCTCGTCGCACGGTGAGGCGGATGACCAGCACGATCAGGACCAGCGTGACCACGACGAACAGGGAGAACACGATGGCGAAGGACGTGACGGTGGCTTCGGGCCTCATCGGTGCAGAGGCTACCGGGCACAGCGCCGGCCCCCTGTTCATGAGAGTCACACCCGCCGTCCACACTGTCGCCATGCTTCAGATGGACGTCGACCGCCATGCAGGGATCCTACGGGCGGGAGGGGGTCGCTCTCGGTCGACCTCGGACAGCCACGGCGGAAGCAGGTCCCGGCGCGAGGAGATCGCATGCGGCCAGGCATGGTCCCACCCGTGGAGGCCTTTGGCCGGCCCTGCGCTCCTCGAGCGGCTGCGGGTCACCGGACGCCCCCGGCCGAAGGTCGATCCCGAGTTCGTGTTCCGGCTCCGCTGCCATCTCGACGCTGAGCTGGCGACCGACAGCGCGGGCGAGGGACGCGGGGATGGTCACGGAGCGCCGGGTCAGGGCTCGGGCTCGGGTGCCGGTGCCGGTGCCGGTGCCGGTCCGGGTGGGGGCGAGGGCTCGGGTGCGTCGGGTCCCGGTGACACGCTCTCCCGGCTGTCCCCCCTGGTGGTGACCAAGGACCGGCTCACCCGGGTGCTCTCCTGCGAGGCCCACTACGTGGCGGCCGAGTTCGGAGAGCGGACCCCGACCCCGGCCATGGCGTGTGGCGCCATCGTCGATGTCCTCTTCCGACAATTGGTGTGCGTGGGGAGCATCGGTGACCCCATGGCCGACGGACTGGCAGCGCTCTCCGTCGACGACCACCAACGGGGGTTGCTGTCGTGGATCGAACAGCTGCTGCCACGTGATCGGGAGGGCCTCAGAGCCGAGGTCGAGCGGCAGGCCGAGGGGTTGCAGCTCCGGTGGCCGGCCCTCGAGTCCGGGTGGCTGCCTCGGACGCAAGAGGCCATACGAGCACAGCTGGCCGGAGGCTCCGTCGAACTGTCGGCCAGGGTGGACCTGGCCATCGGCAGGCCGGCCGAGGACGAGGCGTCGGTCGCCATCGTGGAGATCAAGTCGGGTGCCCGCCGCCCTGGCCACCGCGCCGATCTCCACTTCTATGCCCTGGTCGAAGCGCTGCGGAGTTGGGCACCTCCATTCGTGGTGGCCACGTACTACACGAGGACAGGCGAGCTGGACGTCGACCCCGTCACCGACGAGTTGCTGGTGGAGGCTGCCGGCCGGACGCTGATCGGCGCCAGGGCGTTGAGGAGGGTGGCCGATGGCATCGAGCCCGTGGGGAGTCCCGGCACCCTGTGCGGGTCGTGCGCCGTGTTGCCCGAGTGCGGGCCGGGCCGGGAACGCCTCGAAGGACTCGGAGGACGGGACACGACGCGCGGGGAGGACCGATGACCCGTGCGGCAGTGCGGACCGCGGAGCTGACGGCACCGCCTGTGAGCCGGGTCGGCGAAGAGGCACGGCGCCAACTGAGGGACCGTCTCCTGTCGAGAGTGTCCGCTTCTATCGCAGGGCTTCCCCCGGGTGGGCAGGTGGAGGTCACGCTGCCGCTCCTCCGTCGGGCCCTGGTCCACCCGGACCGGCCGGCCATGGACGAGGAACCGTTCGCGTGGAAGCCGGTGTTCGTTCGACGTTCCCTGGGTCTCGCCGTGGTGAGCGCGTGTGCCACGGGCCGGTTCCGCGGCCCCACAGAGGCGGTGGTTCCGATCGCCACCGATGCCGTCGCGGAGTGGGAGCGCACCGGCTGGCGCACGTTCCACTGGGAGCCCTGGTTCTCCGGATTGCCTTCCGGAGCGCGGGCGGTGGTCCTGGCCGATGCCGTCGGCTGGGCCACCTCGTTGTGGACCGCCTTCGACTGGACCGCCTTCGCCCAGGTCCCGCAGATCGGAGGTGCGGACGACCACTGGACGTGCCCGGCGCCTCGCACGGTCCGCCTCAAGGGCCGGTCGGAGATGCGCGTCCCGCTGACCGCCCCAGGGTCGGTACCCCGCGGCAGGCAATGGAGTGACACCCCGGTGGCACTGGTCTCGGTGTCCGGAGGCTGCCCGGAGCGGGGATGGGCGGAAGGGCTTGCCTACCTGGCCCTGACCGCCGGACTGCGCTCGTCATCGCTGCCCGTGCCGGCCCGCGTGATGGGCCTGTGGCCCGACGCCGGCATCCACCGCACCGTGGACGTCGACGAACGGGCATTGGAAGCGGCGGCCGACCGGGTGGCCCGCACGGTGGGGGTGGTTGTCGGCGCACGCGTGTCGACGGCTCCACCAGGTTGACGGGGGCCGATACGGATCGACGGTGGCCACAACCGGTGTGACCGGACGGACGACTCCAACGCACCGGTCGGTACTGGTCCGGCGGGGGCAGGATGGGCGAGGACGGGGTCGAAGGCGCAACTGCTCTCAGAAGAGCGCCCTGGCCGCCTCGGCGTCCGGCTTTCCCGCCGCGGTCAGGGGGATCTCGTCGACCACGAGCATCTGGCGTGGGATCTTGTAGCCGGCGATGTGACCCCGGCAGTGCTCCTGGAGGTCCTCGAGTCCGAGGTCGTCGGCACCGGTCTGCTTCACCTGGACCACGACGGCGACGCGCTGGCCGAAGCGGTCGTCAGGGAGCCCGACCACGATGGCTCCGAACACGCCGGGATGCGACTTGATGGCAGCCTCGACCTCTTCGGGGAAGATCTTCTCCCCACCGGAGTTGATCGAAGCCGAGCCCCGACCGAGGACAGTGATGGTGCCGTCGGGCTCGACGGATGCCAGGTCGCCGGGCACCGACCACCGGACGCCGAGGGCATCGGTCGGAAAGGTGGCATCGGTCTTGGCCGGGTCCTTGTAGTACCCCAGGGGGATCCTGCCGGTCCGGGCCAGGTGTCCGATCCTTCCGTCGCCAGGGGTAAGCGGCCGGAGCTCGTCGTCGAGCACCGAGGTGTCGTCGCTCATCACGAACCGCGGGCCGCTGGCATCGTCCTCCACCGCCCCCTGGGCCCCGCTCTCGCTCGAACCGAACCGGTCCATGATGATGATCCCGGGCAGCTGTTCCTTCAGCTCGGCCTTGACCGTGGCGGACAACATGGCACCGCCCGACGCGATGGCCATCAGGGTCGAGGTGTCGTACGCCCCCGGGGGTGCGGATTCCAGGGCCTCGGCCAGCGGGCGCGCCATCGCATCGCCGACCAGGGCGATGGTCAGGACACCCTCGTCGCCCGCCAGGCGCAACACGGCGTGGGGATCGTACCGGTGGTCCGTGTACAGCACAGCTGTGCCGGCCATCATGAACGCGTTCCACATCACCCACTGGGCGTTGCCGTGCATCAGGGGCGCGACGACCAGCATGGCCACGCGACCCGCCTCGTCGGTGTTGAGTCGGCCGGCCAACTCGTCGGCACGGGTGATCGGGTCCGCACCCCAGCCTCCACCACCCATGGCCGCGAAGAAGATGTCCTCCTGGCGCCACATGACGCCTTTGGGCATACCGGTGGTGCCTCCGGTGTAGAGGACATAGAGGTCGTCAGGGGACCGCGGCCCGAACTCCCGCGAGGACCGACCAGCGGCGAGGGCGGCCTCGTAGGGCATGGCCGCATCGGAGGGGTCGGGGGTCTCAGAGGTGCGGGGGGAGTCCGTGGCGCCGCTGGTGTCGGAGTGGTCCTCGATCACCATGAGGTGTAGCGCCCGATCCCGGTCGTCGCTCAGCGATTCGTCGACCAGGGGCGTCAATTCCTCTTCGTAGATCAGGGCTGCGAGGTCGGCGTTGTCGATGACGTAGCGAAGCTCCGGCGCCACGTACCGGTAGTTGATGTTGATGGGCACCGCCCGTGCCTTGTAGCAGCCGATCATAGCCTCGGCCCACTCCGCTCGGTTGTGGGCCAGGATCCCGACGTGAGCGCCAGGTGCGACCCCCTGGTCCCGCAGGTGGTGCCCGAAGCGGTTGGCCCGTTCGTCGACCTGTCGGTAGGTCAGTCGATCGGGGCCGGCCACCAGCGCCAGGCGGTCGGGGACGGTGTCGGCCACCACCTCGAACAGGTCGGCAAGGTTGAATTGGCGGAAGCTCTTCACGTTCCTCCTTCGTCTGCGGCCGGTCCGCCGTTGCGCCTGGGCGGGTTGTGCCGGCTGTGCCGGTCGCCCTGTGCGAGGGAATCTCCCACGAATCGGCTCCGACGGATGGCCGGTGCGCTCGACCCGTAGCATGCTTCAGCCGAACGGACACTCTGTACCACGTCCGTCCACCATGGTGGTCCCCTTGGACCGCCGATCGAACGAACGGAGGGCCGGAGCGTGACGAGTGCAGCCAACGGTGCACGGGGAATCGAGGGCTTTTCCGCCCTGGTGACCGGAGGCGGCAGCGGAATCGGACTGGGTGCTGCCACCCGACTGGTCCAGGACGGGGCCCATGTCACCATCTGCGGCCGGACCGAGGAGCGACTCCGCTCGGCGGTCGATCTCCTCACCGAGACGGCTCGGGCGTCGGCCGGCGACGCTTCGGCCGGGGGAGGCTCGGCCGCAGTAGCCGGGGGAACCGCCCGCTACGTGGTGGCCGACGTGACGGTCGAGGAGGAGATCGCCCATGCGGTGGCGGAAGCGGCCTCCGGACGGGGGCGCCTCGACATCCTGTTCGCCAACGCCGGCGGCGCGTCGCACATGGGGCCCATCGCCGGTGCCGACCTCGGCCAGGTCCGGGCCACGGTCGACCTCAATGTGATCGGGACGTTTCTCTGCATCAAGCACGCGGCCCCGCTGATGGCGGCCGGAGTGGGAACGGGTGTCGGTGGGGGAGAGGCACCTGGTGGATCGATCATCGGGATGTCATCGGGAGCCGGCCATTTCCCCCACCGGTACCTCTGGGCCTATGGGGCGGCCAAGGCCGGCGTCGACATGCTGTGCAGGTACGCCGCCGAGGAGTTGGGCCGCTCGGGCATCCGGGTCAACACGGTCCAACCGGGCATCGTCGATGACGAGCTGATGGCGCCGATCACCGCCGGGGGCCCGCTGCTCGACGACTACCTGGCCGAGATGCCGATCAGCCGTTTGGGGACGGTCGAGGACATCGCGGCTGCGGTCCGCTTCCTGGCCGGGCCCGAGGCCGGATGGATCAGCGGCGAGAGCCTGGCCGTGGACGGCGGCCACCATCTGCGCCGGGGGGCCAACTACGGCCTGCTCTTCGGCGAGTAGCAGGCCAGCGGCCCNNGTCGTCCTGGCGCGAGTCCCCGCCTCCGGGGATCGATCATCGATGTCCGGGAACGTAGCGGGGAATCCACGCCAGTTCAACTGGTTTTCGGTGACACCGAGGACACTGCGTCTCGCAGGATCCCGACCGACCGCCGGGGCTTGCGCGATCACCACCGGTTGCTCGGCGATCGATGAAAGCGAGGAGTCTGTGGACAGGCCGGACACTGCAATGATGACAATGAGTGGAACTCCAGGGACGGCTTTCGAACCCTTGGCACGAGATCCCTTGTCTGTTTCGGGAACCTGAGGTGACCAGGGACAACGACTGACTTCCGGGAGTCCGATCGAGACCGCCGATCGCTCCCCAAAATGGCATGAATCCAGGCAATTCGGCGGTTCTGGCCCACCAGCAAGTGGGACGGCATTCGAACCTTCGATCGCCACCTGCCTTACGTGATCGAAAGGCGCATTCTCACCAGTGAGAACGGCCGGGGACTGTCCGATCGCTCCCAGAACCCCTTGGCTGGGTGTAGGTCCCGCCAATGCAGTTGCATGCTCGCGGCAGTAAGCGCGGGTTGATGCGAACTGCGAATGATGCGACCCGGAGCCGGCGCTATACGAGCACCCCGGAACCGTTGCGGAGAGATCGAAGCCGGCGAGTCAGCGCCATGCTCGGACGAAGGCGTTGGCGACCGCCCCATCCATCTCGTCCAAAGCGGAGGTGAGGTCGATGTCCTCGGGGATCTCCATATTCTGGGCCAATCGCTCGATTGCTACGCGATCGTGGATGAGCGTCGGCTGGATCTCGATGCCGTGGAACCCCGCCGCCTTGAGCTTCGCCTCGTAGTCCACGTCGACGAGCGCACCCGCTATGCAACCGGTCCAAAGTGCCATCAGCCCCTGCAGCCTCGGTGAGATCGGGCGGCGCAGGACCACGTCGGACACTGCGAACAAGCCGCCCGGGCGCAGCACCCGGTGCGCCTCTCGGAGCACCTGGTCCTTGTCGGCAGAGAGGTTGATGACGCAGTTGGAGATAATCACGTCCACCGACTGGTCCGGCAGCGGGATGTCCTCGATCGTCCCGAGGAGGAACTCGACGTTCTCCACCCCCGCTTCGGCCTGGTTCTGTCGGGCCAGCTCGAGCATCTCCGGGGTCATGTCGAGGCCGTAGACCTTGCCGGTGGGCCCTACTCGGCGGGCAGAGAGGAGCACGTCGATGCCTCCCCCCGAACCGAGGTCCAGCACGACTTGGCCTGGCTTGAGGGTCGCCAGCATGGTCGGGTTCCCGCACCCGAGCGACGCGGCAACTGCGCCTGCCGGAAGGTCGCCAGCCTGATCGTCGTGGTAGAGCTCCGAGCCGAACCCCAGGCCGGCTCCGACATCTGCGCAACAGGACGAATCCTGGACGGCGAGAGCGGCCGAGGCATACCGCTCACGAACGGCATCACGGATCACTTCTGGGCTGGGTTTGCTCATCTCATGCTCCTTGCTCATTGGCCGCCTGTGCTGCAACGGCGATCCCTGCGAGATAGCGGACGGGTTCGGCGACAGCGCCACAGCACATCGAGTAGACGTTGCTGCGACCCTTCGGCGTGACCGAGACCAGGCGGCACTCCCGGAGTGCCTTGAGGTGATGGCTCACCAACGTCTGACTGATCCCCAGCTCGCCCATTAGTTCGACGACCGAGCGCGGACCCTCTGCCAGGGTCAGGAGTATGGCCAAGCGGTGCTCGTCGGCCAGGGCCTTGAGCATCGGTGCGAGCCGCCGAGCGGTCAGTTGTGCCGGGCTGGCAGTTGGCGTCGTC
>PLHF01000109.1 GCA_003138855.1 Acidimicrobiaceae bacterium
CGATCTCGTCCACCGCGAGTGCGAGTTCGTTGTACTGCTTCGCAAAGAGCAGGTGGAGCGTCGTGAACATCGGTCCGGTGACGTTCCAGTGGTAGTTGTGGGTCTTGAGGTACAGCGTGTAGGTGTCCGCCAAGAGCTTTGACATCCCCGGCGATTCGCCCTCGGTGCTCCTCGTCGATCCCGATCTCGATGGTGGTCATGGCTGTCTCTCCTGATGGCGAGTGGAATGACTCTAATCAAGTATCTGGATTGACTCTTATAACAGAGCTAATCTAGTATGACTTGCGAGAGGAGGTCGTAAGCGTGGATCTGTCCCGTGAAGACTGCGTGAAGCTGGTGCGCTCAGCTGGGTTGCGGGTCACCGCATCGCGTGTCGCCGTGCTTCTCGTGCTCTCGCGCCATCCCCATTCGGACACCGACACGGTCATCCGTCAGGTGCGCGCCGAGCTCGGCTCGGTGTCGCCCCAAGCGGTCTACAACGTGCTGACGACCTTTGTCGATGCCGGGATCGTGCGCCAAATCGAACCGGCTGGGAGCGTCGCCCTCTACGAGTTGCGGGTGCATGACAACCATCACCACGTCGTCTGCCGCAAATGCGGGGCCGTGGGGGACGTCGATTGCGCTGTCGGAGAGCGCCCGTGCCTGACTCCATCCGAGACCCACGGGTACCTCCTCGACGAGGCAGAGGTCACCTACTGGGGCATCTGCCCCGCCTGCCAAGTGGCCTCGCCAGGAGACGTACCCGCGGACCCGAGCCCCACATCACACGACAAATGACGAGGAGACATCCCATGACTGCAAAGCCCCCCGTGACTACCACTGACGCCGGGATTTCCGCGGCCAGCGACGAGCACTCGCTCACCGCGGGTCCCGATGGACCGATCATGTTGCAGGACAATTATCTGATCCAAAAGATGGCCCACTTCAACCGGGAGCGGGTCCCCGAGCACGTGGTCCACGCCAAAGGTCACGGGGCCTTCGGATTCTTCGAGGCCACCGAGGACATAAGCCAGTGGTGCAAGGCGGACTTCTTGAAGAAGGGCACGCGCACCCCGATGCTGGCTCGGTTCTCCACCGTCGCTGGTGAACAGGGCTTTCCCGACACCGTTCGGGATCCCCGCGGCTTCGCCCTCAAGTTCTACACCCAAGAGGGTAACTACGACCTGGTCGGCAATAACACGCCGGTCTTCTTCATCCGGGATCCCTCGAAGTTCTCCGATTTCATCCACTCCCAGAAGCGCAGGGCCGACACCGGCCGCACCGACCACAACGGCCAGTGGGACTTTTGGACCCTGTCACCGGAGAGCGCCCATCAGGTCGCGATCCTCATGTCGGATCGGGGCACGCCTCGCACGCTGCGCCACATGAACGGCTACGGCTCCCACACGTTCATGTGGATCAACGCCGGCGGCGAGAAGTTCTGGGTCAAGTATCACTTCAAGACCGAACAGGGTATCGAGAACTTCACCGATGCCGAGGCCAAGGCCATGACCGCCGAAGACCCTGACTTCCACCGTGCCGACCTCTGGGAGGCCATCGATCGTGGCGAGCACCCGGTGTGGCGCCTGGAAATGCAGATCATGGCTTTCGAGGAGGCCGCCGACTACCGGTTCAACCCCTTTGACGTCACGAAGGTCTGGCCGCACCTGGACTACCCGTTGATCCCGATCGGCCGCATGGTGCTTGACCGCAACCCGGACAACTATTTCGCTCAGGTCGAGCAGGCCGCGTTCGAGCCGTCCAACATGGTGCCGGGCATCGCCGCCAGCCCGGACAAGATGCTCCAGGGCCGGCTCTTCAGCTACCCCGACACCCACCGCTACCGCATCGGGCCCAACTACCTCCAGTTGCCGGTCAATCAGCCGCTGGTTCCGGTGCACAGCTATAACCAAGACGGTCCCATGAACTTCCGGCCGGGCAGCGACCCGGTGTACTCGCCTAACAGCTACGGCGGTCCCCAGGCCGACCCAGTCCTCTACGCCGAACCGGCCTACGAGCTCACGGGAGCGATCGTCCGATCCGCGTACCGCTCTCATCGTGACGACACCGACTTCGTCCAACCGGGCGCTATGTATCGTGAGGTGATGTCCGAGACCGACCGCGAGCACCTCCTGACCAACATCATCGGGCACGCCAACCATGGTCCTGGTCTCAAGCCCGATGTGGCGTCGCGTGTCGCTGAGTACTGGCGCCAAGTCAACCCCGACCTCGGCGCCAAGGTGGCCAAGGCGCTCGGTGACGGGGGCTGAGCAACCACGCAGGCGCTGGCCCTATCGAACCCTTTGGACAGCGCTACGCCTGGTCCGGAGATTCCCGATCACCTTCCTACCCCCGTCGATGGGCGCACCGAACATGGGCCGTAACGATCGAGCTCCCCAGGACTAGGTGGGACCTTCTGGCGCCGGTATCGACACCCAATCTTCGCACCGAATCGGCGTTCTGCCTTTCTTGACCCATGACCGCGAGCCAGTTCCCGCAAGCCGATCCGCCTACGGTCAGCCAAGTCCTGGGCTCTGACTGCTAGCCGGACGTGATCAAGCGGGGTGTTGTGCCTCGCCAATCTCAGCCCCTGCGGTCTCCGGCGAACGTCATGTGCGCCGGAGAAGTCCATCCGGCGGGGCTTGGTGGTTGCAAAAGTTGCATGCGCCCCTACC
>PLHF01000014.1:0-12728 GCA_003138855.1 Acidimicrobiaceae bacterium
GTGCCGGCCACCGGCTCGACGATGTCAAGGCTCTGGACCACGTCGTTGGACGGCAGTGGCGCTGCGCCGACGGCCCCGGCGACCGGGTCGAACGTCTGGGTCGCTCCGCTGCCGCCATTGGAGCAGTCGTAGGTTCGCACATCGGTGGCGCCCGACGAGGGGTTGTAGGCGGTCAGCAGGTAGTAGGGCTCGGCCCCCGAGCAGGTACCGCCGACCACCGTGAACCCGAGGGTCTGCAGTTGGGAGATGTCGAGTCCCTCGACCCCGAGGACCCGGGCACCGGCCGGCACCGAACCGCCCGAGATATTGGCCAGCTGGAGCTGCCACGAGGTCCCCGTGTTCACCCACGACGAGGTCTGGCCCGACGACGCCGCGTACGGGTCGACCTTCACTGCCAGTGGCGGCCGGGCGGCCATGGCGACGATCGGCTTGTTGAGCGCGAGGTTCCCGAGGGAGCCGAGGAAGCCGGCATCGCCGTAGTTGAAGATCCCCCCGTCGGAGGCCACCAGCCAGTAGCCGAGCCCGGTGGAGGTGGGGGCCATGCCCACAATGGGCTTGTTGAGCGTGATGTTCCCGGTGGAGCCGTAGAACTGGGCGCTCCCGAAGGAGAAGATGCCGCCATCACTGGCGACCATCCAGTAGCCCTCGAGGAAGGGGTCCTCGGCACCACCCACGATGGGCTTGTTGAGGGCCTGACCACCCATCGACCCGTAGTACTGGGACTGGCCGAGATTGAACACACCGCCGTCCGATGCGAAGAGCGTGTAGCCGGGCCCGAGGGGATACGCGACCCTCGGAGCAGCGGGGGCGGCGGTGGCGGCGGTAGCAGAAAGAGCCAGAGCCCCGATCAGCGAAGCGGCAATGGTGGCCGCAGCGGTGAGGACGGCCGCGACCCGCCCAACCCGCCGAACGCGCCCGCCTGTGGTTGTTGATCTGTTGGTAGTCACGAAGACTCCCTTTCATCGTTCCTTCGCCGGAGGTAGATCACGCGATCCGCCGTGCGACCTACCCTGTGTCTACCATGCGGTCGGTCCGACCACAACGATGACGCCGCACGGGCGACGGGCTGATCGGCGCAATGGGGGCGCGACGCGTGCAGTATGGCTAAGGTCTCTAGTAGTCATCGTGGCTCGGTCGGCGGGAACGACCGGAACGACCCGGGTTCGGGTCCAAGGTCAGGGAGAAACATTATGAGACGATTCGCAGTGCGACTCGCTGGATGTGCGGTGGCCGTAGCGATTGCCACCCCCGCCCTGCTCGTCACGGGAGGCGGGCTCGGTGTGGTCGCCGCTGGGGCGGCAGTGACGTGCCCGGCCGGGCAGCCCACCGGGGCGGCCCCGGGACAGGGCTCGTCGCCCACTCCCGGGCGGCCGACGACCTACCCGCTCGGTCAGTGCCAGCTGCTGCTGTCCACCGGGGCCATCCCGGCCGGCGGCACGGTGACGGTCACCGGCAGTGGGTTCGGGGCCTTCGCCCGGGTGAGCCTGTCCCTCGGGGGCAAGGTAGTGGGCTCGGCGACCGCCGATGCCAACGGCTCGTTCACGGCCAGCGCAGTGATCCCGTCGTCGACTCCCGCGGGAACCTATGTGATGACGGCCAGCGGGGGCGGCCAGACGCTCGCCTCCCAACTGGTGGTGACCGGCAACGGGTCCGGCAGTAGTGCAGGGGCGGCACCAGCGGTGGCCGTTGGGACTGCGTCGTCAGGATCGTCGGGCGGTGGCGGGTCCGGAAGCACCGGAACGTCGGGGACGGGTTCGGCTGGTCCGAGTGGTGGATCGGCGACCGGCTCCGGTTCGAGCGGTTCGACCAGCGGGAGCGGAAGCACCCACGCAGCGAGCCCGAGGCATGTAGCGGCACCGGCGACGGTGGCCAACCATGCCCAACCCGGATCATCACTGGCGTGGGCGGGGCTGGCCGCACTGGTGTTGCTGGCGCTGGCCGGTGGGTTGTTCTTCATCCTGCGCTCACGGCGCTCGGGCACGACCGTCGGTTGAACTCGCTGACCAGTGGTTGCCCGCGCACCGGGCACCACCCGGTGAGCGGGACGACCCCTGGGGAATGACGACATGACCAATCTGCGCTCGGTGGCGCGCCCGACGGGCAAGGTCGCGATCGCCGGCCAGGGCCATGCGGGGCTGCCCAAGATCTCGGACGAACGATGTGCCGTGATCGAAGATGGATCCGGGCCTTGGAGATCGCCACCTGGGAGGGCAGCTCGTGGCCTTCTGCATCGTCGGAGGACCACGCCTGACCCTCAGTCAGGCTCCGCGCGGCACTTCCTCGAAGCCGGGGGCCCCGAGGGAGAACGGCGTCATCGCCAGCACGCAGAGGGGCAGCCAGCTTTCGGACCACTGTTCCCGGCGTCCGGTCGCCTCTGTGGCCTCATCGATCAACCACCCTGGGAACGTCGCCCTCAGAACCCCCGACGCCACGCTGTCGGAAGGACGTTCTCCCTCGGTGAATCGCACCTGTCCGGCCCGTGGCAAACCACCGAAAATGCCATTCCGGTAGATCTATGTTATTCGTAGTCGGCTCAACCAGGATGGACGCGCTGACCACCAAATCAATTGGCCCCGGGGGCCGATCACGCGTAACCTCTTCTGTAACAGAGCGCACTCTGGCGGGCAGCACCAATGGGTTGGAGAGTGAGCAATGACGTCAGTACCGAAGGATTCGCGAATCTTCGTCGCAGGCCATGCCGGCCTGGTCGGATCTGCTGTGCTCCGGAAGCTCGAGGCTGAGGGCTACACAGCTCTCCTCGTCGCTGGACGCGACCAGCTCGACCTGCGTGACCAGGCGGCGGTCAACTACTGGTTCCGGGCCAACCGGCCCGACTACGTGTACCTGGTGGCAGGCACGGTCGGTGGCATCATGGCCAACTCCACCCGGCCGGCGGAGTTCCTCTACGACAACATGATGATCCACGCCACCGTGGTCCACGCTTCGCATCTCTACGACGTGACGAAGCTGTTGTACCTGGGCAGCTCGTGTATCTACCCCCGCCACGCCACCCAGCCGATCACCGAGGATCAGCTACTCACGGGCCCGCTGGAACCGACCAATGAGGCCTACGCCCTGGCGAAGATCGCCGGCATCAAACTGTGCTCGTCGTACCGCGCGCAGTACGGCTGCAACTTCATCTCGGCTATGCCGACCAACCTGTATGGGCCGAATGACAACTTCGACCTCAACAGCAGCCACGTCCTGCCTGCTCTGATCCGCAAGTTCCACGACGCGAGGGCCAGCACGGCGACCCAGGTCGAGATCTGGGGGACGGGCAGCGCCATGCGCGAGTTCCTGCACGTCGACGACCTCGCCGATGCATGCCTGTTCCTCATGGAGCACTACGAAGAGGACGGTCACATCAACGTCGGCACCGGCGAGGANNTGGCGTTCGATACGAGCAAGCCCGACGGCACGCCCCGCAAGGTGCTCGACGTCTCCAAGCTCCGCTCGCTCGGCTGGTCGCCCACGATCAGCCTGGAGGACGGCATCCCCTCGACGTACCAGTGGTTCCTCGACGCATTGCAGACCGACGAGGTGCGAGGACGAGAAGCGGTCCCCGCCACGGCGTGACCAACGCTCTGATCACCGAGGTGGTCTCGGTCGAATCAGGACCTCAGCCCCTATTGGATCCCCCTCGGTTGGGGGCGCGCATTCTGAAGATGAACGGCGGGTGATCGGAATCGTGAAGCATGTGCATGCCGGAGATGAGATTCCGGTCAAGGCTCAGGACGTCGAGGGATCTGGTCGTCGCTGCCTGGTGATGAGTGTTCTTGGCGCAGAAGGAGGTCCCCCGTACGTCGTCCTCTGGCCACACAGCGGATGCGAGAAGACCTTCTTTCCTGGATCCAACGCCTTCGTCACGAGGCGAGGGTTCGACTTCCTTGACCGGAGGGCACCAGTGCTGCCAACGGTACTTTCCGAGGTAATGGTGGATTACCGGTCGGTGGCCAGTTAGGAATGCCACCCTCTCGATCATCGGAAGCGATCTCAATGATTCATGAGCCGGGATCCGGAAGGTCGCTCCCGGCACCCCTGCGGCAGCCGGTTACCGCTAGCCAACCCGAAGCCGGCGGAAGTGCGATCCGCTACGCCAATGGCCCGACGAAGCGGGCCTTCGGCCTGTTGGCCGGCGTGGCGTTGAGCATCGTGACCGCACCGGCAATTGTGTTACTCGCCGTCGGTTCGGCCGTGAGCTTTCGGGCGTGGCCCCTCTTCGTGCAGAAGCGCCTCGGCCGGGGCGGCCGCCCGTTCAATTTCGTGAAGCTGCGCTCGCTGCCGATCGACACGCCGGCCGACGCTGACAAGTACACCATTGCCACCACCACCACCACCCGGTGGGGCAGCTTTCTACGCGCCTCGCACCTCGACGAGTTGCCCCAGTGCTGGTTGGTGCTCACGGGCCGCATGAGTCTGGTCGGCCCCCGGCCCGAGATGCCCGCCTTGGCGGCTACGTTCGACGCCTCCTTCATGGAGGAACGCCTGGCGGTGCGTCCCGGTATCACCGGCCCGTGGCAGGTGAGCACGGCGTCGGCGGGGCTGATCGGCGAAGCGCCCGAGTTCGACCGCCTCTACCTGGCCCACGCCGGGCCGAGGTTCGACGCCTGGGTCTTGCTTCGCACCATCGGTGGGCTGGTCGGTTTGCGGCCAGTACCCCTCGAGCGCTTCCCCGGGTGGGCCGGCAACGGCTCAGCCCCCCCTGGTGCGCCGATGCCGGATGTCGACGTCGCTGCGCAAACGGCAGACAGCGGACGCCAGACGGGATCGTCGTCGTGAGCGACGCCGCCGGCCTCCCCCCAGGCACGAGCGGCCGCACGCCCTCGTTCACCTGCTGCTCGGTCCGCATCGACGCGCACACGCTCGAGTCGGCCGTCGACACACTGCTGCGGCCCGATCCGCACGAGGGCCGGGCCGTGCACCTGTGCAACGCCAACACCTTGTCGTTGGCCCTACGCGACCCCGAGCTGCAGCATCGGCTCAACCAGGGCAACCTCAACCTTCCCGACGGCATGCCGCTGATCTGGGTGGGCCGGCGGCTCGGGCTCGACCACCTCGACGGACGGGTCTACGGACCCGACCTGATGCTCGCCACCATGGACCGTGGTCGCGAGCTCGGTCTGCGCCACTACCTGCACGGATCCACTGACGAGGTGCTGACGGCGCTCGAGGTCGAACTGCGGCGGCGCCTGCCCGGGGTCGACATCGTCGGGAGCGATGCGCCGCCCTTCCGCGAGCTCACCGCCGAGGAGGAGTTCGCGCTCGAGCAGCGCCTGGTCGGCCTGCGACCCGACATCGTTTGGGTGGGTCTGGGAACACCGAAGCAGGACGCCTTCGCCCACCAGTTTCGTCGCCGGGTCCCGTCGACGTTCGTGGCCGTGGGCGCGGCGTTCGACTTCATCTCCGGGGCGAAGCGCCAGGCGCCGGTGTGGATGCAGAAGCGGGGCCTCGAGTGGGCGTACCGCCTGGCCAGCGAGCCGCGGCGGCTGGGGAGGCGGTACCTCGTTGGCAATGCCCGCTTCGTGGCCGGCGTGGTACGGGACCGCCCGAAGGTCGAGGTGCCGTGATGCCGTGATGCCGACCGATGGTCACCGATGAACGTACGACAGCTGGCGAAGCGGAGCCCGCTCGCTCCTCTTGCGACCTTCCTATTTCGGGCGCGGACAGTGACGAGCCATCAGTGGCACCAGGCAAGACGGTCCTGGGCGTGGCTCGTCGGCTCCCGCGAGTTCACAAACTTCACCTACGAGCTGACCACCGAGAACGTCGTTGAGATGGCTTGGTTCGTAGCGGCCGTGACCGGGCTCGGGTTCGACGAATCCTTCCGGTACACAACAGCGACCACCGCTACGACCACGAATCCGCTGAGGACCGAGCCGTGGCGGGATCTCTCACGAAGAGTGCGCTCGTCATGACCGACAACAGGGGACGAGCGTTAGGCGACTACGCCAAGTCCAGCGGTCGCCGCTACCTGATGTGTCGAGAGGATCCAGCTGATCATTGGGCGCCCGGAGGCGTACTCGGCGTAGCGATGCATGTGGCGACGTAATGGTGGACGAAGAGACCCACGACCGGTCGGGCAGCGAGGTGCCCGGATGAGGGTGCTGGTGGTGCACAACCGCTACCGCTCCGAGCTCCCATCGGGCGAAAACAAGTCTGTCGATCAAGTGACCGACATGCTTCGCAACGCCGGCGTGGAGGTCGAGACCTACATGCGAGCCAGCGACGAGATCGGGCACTTCGGGCTCGTCAAGCTGGCGGAACTGGCGGTGCGGCCGATCTACTCTTTGGAGGACACCAAGGCGGTCAAGGCACTGATCCGGTCGTTCGGCCCCGACGTGGTGCAACTGCACAACCCCTACCCGTTGATCTCGCCGGCCGTCATCCGAGTGGCGAAGGCCGAGGGTGTGCCGGTGGCTCAGTTCGTGCACAACTTCCGCTTCGTCTGTGTGAACGGCTTGTACTTCCGCGATGGTCGGGTGTGCCAGGACTGCCTGGGTAAGCGGGTGCCCTGGCCGGCAGTGATGCATGGTTGCTACCGGGGATCGATGCCACAGAGCGCCGTCATGGCGAGCTCGCTGATCGTCCATCGCTCCACTTGGCAGATGGTCGATCGCTTTCTGCCGGTGAGCGACTTCGTGGCGGAGCAGCTCGTAGCAGCGGGGGTGCCGCCGGAGAAGATCGCGGTTCAGCCCAACATCGTGCTCGACCCTGGTGAGCCTGCGCCATTTGGCGAGGGGCTACTGTTCGCCGGACGGCTCGACGAAGAGAAGGGCATCAAACTGCTGCTCGAGGCCTGGCACCTGGCGGGCCTGGGCAAATCGACGATGCTGACGATTGTTGGCGATGGTGGGGAACGCAGCACTGTCCAGAAGGCGGCCCGCGTCGACCCGAGCATCAGCTATTTGGGATTGATGACCGCCGACCAGGTCGGTCAGTTGCTCGACGATTGCGCCGTCTGCGTCGTCCCCTCGCTCTTTTTTGAAACCTTCTCGAGGTCGGTCATCGAGTCATACGCGAGAGGTCGGCCCGTCATCTCGACGGGCATGGGCGCGATGGGCAGAAACGTGACTGACGAGGTAGGCTGGGTCTGTCCCACGACCAGCGCCGTCGGTCTGGCAGAAACGATCCGGCAAGCGTTCGGGGATCAAGGCGGTGCACGGGTTCGCGGCATGGCGGCTCGGTTGCTCTACGAGCGTTCATATCGACCGGACATTGTGATCCGATCGCTACTCAACGTCTATAAGGGGTTCGAACGATGACGGAACCCAGCACCGCCCACATTTTCCGGAGCGGCGTGGACCTCAGCGACGAGGAAATCGCCAGGTGGCTAGCCGACGAGCGCGAGGTTTACGCCGACCTCGGGCCGAGAGAGCTGCCGGCCGAGTCGTACGGGCGAGGGCGCTTCGACCACTTCCACGGAGTGAGTCGCGTGCACGAGGGCCGGGCCGTGCACCTGTGCAACGCCAACACCTTGTCGTTGGCACTCCGCGACCCCGAGCTGCAGCATCGGCTCAACCAGGGCAACCTCAACCTTCCCGACGGCATGCCGCTGATCTGGGTGGGCCGGCGGCGGCTGGGGAGGCGTTACCTCGTCGGCAACGCCGGCTTCGTGGCCGGCATGGTACGGGACCGCCCGAAGGTCGAGGTGCCGTGATGCCTATGGATGGTCACCGGTGAACGTACGACAGCTGGCGAAGCGGAGCCCGATCGCTCCTCTTGCGGCCTTCCTATTTCGGGCGCGGACAGTGACGAGCTATCAGTGGCACCAGGCAAGACGGTCCTGGGCGTGGCTCGTCGGCTCCCGCGAGTTCACAAACTTCACCTACGAGCTGACCACCGAGAACGTCGTCGAGATGGCTTGGTTCGTAGCGGCCGTGACCGGGCTCGGGTTCGACGAATCCTTCGGGTACATCGAGGAGCTTCACAACGACCAGGCGTTGCGCGATCACCTCCGCCGTGCAGTCGCCGACTCACCGCTGCGCCGTGTCATGGATCCTGAGCCGCGTTACGGGCGTCGAGCCGCGTGGTACGCGATCGTTCGGGCCACGCGCCCACAGCATGTCGTGGAGACTGGGGTCGACAAGGGACTCGGTTCCTGTGTGTTTGCCGCCGCGCTACTCCGAAACGCGGACGAGGGTCACCAAGGCCGCTTGACCGCACTCGACATCAACCGGGATGCCGGCGCGCTGATCGGCGGGGAGTACGCATCGGTCATCGATCTTCGCTACGGCGACTCGATCGCCATGCTGGCTGCGTCCGCCTCACCGGTCGACCTGTTCCTCCACGACAGCGACCACCGCTACGAACACGAATCCGCCGAGTACCGGGCCGTCGCGGGATCTCTCACTGAGAGTGCGCTCGTCATGACCGACCATGGCGGTGTGGCACTGAGCGACTTCGCCAAGTCCAGCGGCCGCCGCTTCCTGGTGTTTCGTGAGGCCCCAGCTGACCACTGGGCGCCCGGAGCCGTATTAGGCGTAGCGATGCATGTGGCGACGTAATCGTGGACGAGGAAGCCCACGACCGGCCGGGCAGCGAGGTCTCCGAATGAGGGTGCTGGTGGTGCACAACCGCTACCGCTCCGCGCTTCCGTCAGGCGAGAACATGGTCGTCGACCGAGAGATCGCCATGCTTCGCGACGCCAGCATCGAGGTCGACACCTACATCCGAGACAGCGACGAGATCGAGCACTTCGGGCCCGTGAAGCGGGCGGAACTGGCGGTGCGGCCGATCTACTCACTGGAGGACTCCAAGGCGTTCAAAGCGCGGATCCGGTCGTTCCGCCCGGACGTGGTGCATCTGCACAACCCCTACCCGTTGATCTCGCCGGCGGTCATCCGAGTGGCGAAGACCGCGGGTGTACCGGTAGTGCAGACCGTGCACAACTACCGCTTCGTCTGTGCGAACGGCCTGTACTTCCGCGACGGCCGGGTGTGCCAGGACTGCCTGGGCAAGCAGCTGCCCTGGCCGGCGGTGCGGCATAGCTGCTACAGGGGCTCGATGCCACAGAGCGCCATCATGGCGGGCTCGCTGGCCGTCCATCGCACCACCTGGCAGATGGTCGATCGCTTTCTGCCGGTGAGCGACTTCGTGGCAGAGCAGCTCGTAGCAGCGGGGGTGCCGCCGGAGAAGATCACGGTGAAGCCCAATGCCGCGCCCGACCCGGGCGAGCCGGCGCCGATCGGCGAGGGATTCCTCTTCGCCGGGCGGCTCGAAGAAGAGAAGGGTATCAAACTTCTGCTCGAGGCATGGAGCCTTTCGCTCCTGGGCAACATGACGACGCTGACCATCGTCGGCGATGGCGTGGAACGCAGCGCTGTCCAGCAGGCGGCCAGCGTTGACCCGAGCATCAGCTATCTGGGATCGGTTGCCGCCGACGAAGTCGGTCAATTGCTCGACCAATGCGCCGTCCGCGTCGTACCCTCGCTCTGGTTCGAGGCCGCACCGTTGGCGGTCATCGAGTCGTTCGCCAGGGGCCGGCCGGTCATCTCGACGGGCGTGGGCGCGAACGCCAGCGCCGTGGGCGACGAGGTGGGCTGGGTCTGTCCCACGACCAGCGCCGTCGGTCTCGCAGAAACGATCCGCCACGCGTTCGGTGATCAGAGCGGTGCACGTGTCCGGGGCATGGCGGCCCGATCGCTGTACGAGCGTTCGTATCTCCCCGGCGAGGTGACCCGATCGCTACTCGAGATCTACGATGGGCTGGAACGGGCGAGGGCTTCCGCCACGGCCAACCCTTTCCTGGGCGGCGAATGCCTCTACGGCGAAGACCTCGGCGTAGAGGAGATCGCCAGGTGGGTCGCCGACGAGCGCGAAGCCTACGCCGACCTCGGACCGGGAGAGCTGCCGGCCGAGTCGTACGGGCGAGGGCGTTTCGACCATTGGTCGGTTCTTCGTGGTGGCCAAGCCCCGGCCGCCGGCGCCGGTCAGCGCTCGATGAGGATACTCCTTGTCCTCGGTCACAGCTTCCCGACCCAGCAGGCCCTCTGGGAAGAGGTGTCGCGGCGGGATCTCGACCTGCACGTGGCCTACACGCTCGATATCCCCCGAGGTGGGGCGGTCGGCCCACCGGACTTCGGGACAAGACATGAGCTCGCTGGTGTCCGCATCCGCGGGGACCGCCTCACCTGGATGGGCTACCGGGGACTCAGCCCGCTCGTCAAAGACCTCCAACCCGACCTCGTTCATGTCTTGAACGAACCATGGTCAGTGGCGGTCCTGCAGGCGATCCGCGCACGAGCTGGTCACGTGGTGACCCACGGATGCGAGAACCTCTGGGACCAGGGCAGCCCTCTCGAAGCCATGGCTCGACGTCACGCCACCCGGCGAAATCTCAGTCAGACGAGCGGCTTTGTCTCCTGGAACAGCGAAGGAGTCGCTTGGGCCCGGCGGTGGGGGCTATCGCCGGCCAGTCGTACGCTCGTCCTCAGCGCCGAGCTACCTCGTCTCGAGCGCTTCAGCCATCCTGAACGGCGACGAGCGGCAGGCCGAGGACGATGGGAGTTCGGCCAGGAGTTCGTCGTCGGATACGTCGGGCGACTGGTCGCCGAGAAGGGAATCGACTGGCTGCTGGAATCGTGGAGATCCGCCAGCCTTCCCGACCATGCTCGTCTGGTGTTCATCGGGCAAGGTCCGATGGAAGGGGCAATCCGCGCTGCCGCGACCGCCGACGCACGGATCCGGCTCAAGGGCCCGGTATCGTTCGAGCAGGTGCCCACGGTGATGGCCTCGCTTGACGCGCTGGTTCTGCCTTCGCTGACCACGAGAGACTGGTCCGAGCAGTACGGGCGGGTGATCACCGAAGCCATGGCATCAGGGGTACCCGTGATTGCCAGCGATTCCGGCGCCATTCCCGACGTCGTCGGAGATGCCGGGATCATCGTCAGCGAGGGATCGGTGGCAGAGCTCGCAGCGACACTCCGACGAGTGAGCCTGGATCCGGTGATCCACCGCGCGCTCGCGGAGGCCGGCTTGGCACGGGCGCAGACGGCCTTCTCGCCCGCCGTCCAGGCTGAGCGCCTGCATGTTTTCTGGAGGGCGGTAGCGGAGCCTTCGTGTCCGGCCATTGTGAACGACGATCGAACGACATCATCTGGCGGCAGGCCATGAGTGGGCCGTGCCCACTGAGTCCTGCTGGCAATTCCGGAACTGCAAGAAGTGGCTCGACACTTCTTGACTTGGCGCCCGGAGCACTCATGGTCATAAGCCCGGCACCGCGACTACGGGATAAATTGCCGATGGCCAGCGTTATCGAAACGGTCGATGGCGAGCAAGCGGCTCTCTGGGAGGCGATTGCGTGCTGCTTGGTGAAAGAGACCGCGTCCGGCGATCGTCGGACGCTCGGATGACAGCCGAGAAGTGGGTCTCCGCAGCGAGAGGTACGGGCCACGATGCGGAGCGGTACCGGTCGTCCGCTAGAGCGAACGCCGACTCGCTGGGAGCAGTAGAGCCAGCGACGGTCAGCATCTTGCTCACTTGTCATAATCGACGTGAGCGAACGTTGGCTTGCCTGGAGAGCCTGAGCGGTAACACGGTTCCGGGGGTGATGGTTGACGTCCGGCTGGTCGATGACGCGAGCGACGACGGCACTGTAGAAGCAGTCGCATCGACCTACCCCGATGTGGAGATCACTCGCGGCTCGGGTGACTTGTATTGGGGCGGGGGAATGCGCCTTGCCTTCAGGCGAGCAGTACCTGAGAACCCCGACTACCTGCTGTGGCTCAACGACGATGTAGTGCTCGAGCGAGGCGCCCTGGAGCGGCTCCTGGTCACCTACGCCATGCTGTGTGCTGAAGGGCAACCTCGATCAATTGTGGCTGGGTCGACCTGCGACCCGCAGACGGGGGCCACGACCTACGGCGCCGTCCGGAGAACCAGCCGATTGCGGCGGATGGCGTTCGCTCAGATCGCGCCGACGGACGCACCTCAGTCCTGCGACACCATGAACGGCAATGTCGTCCTGATCCCCAGGTCGGTGTACTCGGTCGTGGGGAACGTGGATGAGAGGTTTACCCACGCCATGGGCGACTTCGACTACGGGCTCCGGGCTCGATCTGCCGGGTGCCAGGTATTCCTTGCCCCAGGCCACGTGGGCACCTGTAGCGACAACCCTCGCTCCGGCACCTACAGAGACACGACAGCGAGCCGCAGCGAACGCCTTCGCCGAGTGGCCTCCCCGAAAGGGCTTCCGTTTGCCGAATGGGCGGCGCTGTGCAGGCGCCACGGTGGGCGGCTCTGGCCCGCTCTGGCCCTCTCGCCCTACGTCCGGATGATGGCGAGACGACGACCACGATGAGGATCGCCATCACCGGTCAGATGAGCCTTCGGCAACTGGCCGATCTACTCGACCAGCCTGACGCAGTGCCCGCAGGGCTCGGAGGCACCCCACCACTTCCCGAGGTCCGAGCCCTGGTCGCGCGCGGCCACGATGTCTCTCTCGTCACGCTCGACCCGGATGTCACGAGCGAGGTCGAGTTGCGCGGTGACCGGCTGACGGTTCACGTTGGGCCCTTCCGGCAGCGTGGCGCCGCCCGCGATGGGTTCAGGATGGAGCGGCAGTTCGTGGCGGAGACACTTCTGCGATGCCGGCCGGACGTCGTGCATGCCCACTGGACCTACGAGCACGCCCTCGGGGCATTGGCCACTGGGCTGCCAACCGTGGTCACTGCTCACGATGCCCCGTTGGTCGCAGCGCTGCGCTACCACCTTCCCACCACGAGCGTGGG
>PLHF01000014.1:12820-21823 GCA_003138855.1 Acidimicrobiaceae bacterium
CAAGAACGGGACCGCTGCGATCGAAGCCTTCGCCGAGGTTCGAGCCTGGTTGCCTCATGCGTCGCTCCACATGATCGGGCACGGCCTCGGGCCGGGTGGTCCAGCAGAGTGCTGGGCCGTCGAGCGTGGCCTAGCCGAAGGGATCACGTTTGTCGGGCCGCTCCCTCATGATCAGGCGCTCACCTTCCTGGAGACGGCAGATATTCTCGTCCACCCTGCCCTTGAGGAGTCCTTCGGTATGGTCATCGCCGAGGCGCAACTCGCCGGTGTGGCAGTGATCGGCGGCTCGCACAGCGGCGCTGTACCCTGGACCCTCGACTACAATCGGGCCGGTCGGCTCGTCGACGTGCGGAAGACGGCTAGCCTCGCAGGGGCAATGAGAGAGCTTGCGCTTGACTCCGCGACTCGGTCACGACTGGCACGAGCGGGCTCTGACCTCGCCCAGCGACGCTACGATCCGGAGCGTCTGATCACCTCGATCGAGGCCCTGCTCGAGGAGGTGGCCTGCGACTGCCGAGCCACGACCGATCGGACCGGCTGAATGGCGGGTCTGACGCTCGAGTCGGCACTCTTCGCTGCCATCGCACTCGTCCTCATTGCGCTGCTTTCGGTGGGGTTCGCCAGCCGACCAGCGGGCGCGGTCCCGCTGCTATTGCCGGTCGAGATGGCCGCCTCCTCCATCGAATCAGGAGCCACGGTCTCGCTGCGAGCCGTCGGCTTTTGCGAGCCACATCTCCTTCGTCGGCCAGCCAACCCTGCTCTTCACCGCGGTAATGGCGCTGCAGCTCGCCTGTCCGTCGGCTGCCGGCGTCCTCACCGCGTCGACCAGCCCCCACTACTCGCCCGAGACATGGTCTCACTACTGAGCAATCGAACCCCCTGGGCCACGCCCTCGTCGAGCGGCCATAGTATCTCGATGGGGCGCTGCTGCTTCAGCCGCATCGCCGACCAGTACACCGACCTGTTGGGGCATCATCTGACGCCATGTCTCCTTATGAGGGGTGGGAGGGTGCTATGAGTGAGACTCGCCTGGGGGTGACCCGGCGTCATGCCGAGAAAGCGCGGGGACGCGTGTGAACGGCCCCTCACTCCTGCTCACAACTCTTGCCTCGCTCACGGTAGTGACGTGGTTCGTCGTGCTCATTCTCGGTCGCCCAGTCCGCGCCCGGCTCACCCCGCAGCTGATTGTGGGCGCCCTCATCTGGACAACGGGCGCAAGTTCACTTCTGCCTGCGCTCATACCCCGCTCTTCGCTCAATGTGGTGGTGCCCGGCGAACTCCCGTCAACACTGCCGCCCAACTTCGTAGCTGCCAGCCACTTCGTGAACGCACTGTTCCTTGTCTCCCTAGCGTTAGGTCTCGCTTACGTCTCGATCACTCACTTGCCTCGCCGGCCGGGCAAATCCATCTGGATCACAGGGCTGTTGCTCACGTTCGCGTTTTCCCTATCGGCCTTCTTCGGCACTGTGCCCGATTACGAATGGAAGCTCGTGATTTGGCCGCTGACGATCACCGTCGTATACCTGCTGCCTCGGGTCCCCCTCAGGTGGCTCGTGAGACAACTCCAGCACCTGTTTATGATCACCGTTGTCGGCTCGCTCGCGACCTGGCTGCTATTCCCACACTGGGCTCTGAGCTCTGGCGGGGCCGGTCCGTCTTCGTTTCTTGATCGGTCGCTTCGCTTGCAGGGACTGACTCAACAGGCGAACGGAATGGGAGAGGTCGCGCTCCTTGGCTTCCTGGCGACCTACTGGCTCAAGGAGGGGCGTTTCCGCCGCATCTCACTGGGGCTTTGCTTATTGGCCCTCGTGTTGAGCGGATCGCGAACGGCCATCGTTGCCCTGCCGCTCTGCCTGGCCTGCCTGTGGCTGTACAAGGCACGGGCCAACCGAAGCATCAGGATGACTTCAGTAGTCGTGTTGTTCGGAATCTCGGCGGTAGGGGTAGCCTACGAGTCACTGGCAGGCTTCACGGGATCCGGAAACGGATTCACGGCGAACCTAGGGACCATAAACGGCCGCACGCAGGTCTGGTCGCTCACCCTTGATCAGTGGCGCCAAAGCCCTGTAGTGGGTTACGGACTAACCCTTTGGTCCGCTGCCTACCGCGCGAACCATGGCTTCAGTAATCTCAGTTGGGTAGGTATGGCACACGACCAATTTATCCAAGCGTTGGGGGAGACCGGTCTCGTGGGGCTCGTTGCCCTTGTCGCTTTCGTCTTGGCGTTGTTTGCCTGGGCTTGGCGAAGCCGTTCGGTGGATCGAGGGCTTGCGCTTAGTTTCGTGCTTGCGTTGCTTGTCATTATGATTACGGAGGCACCGCTCGTGGTCGGCGAGCTTCCAGTGGCACTTTACCCCGTGTTCGCCGTAGTTATCGTCACGATGACGTCGGCATCTCTGAATCGACCGGGCGACAGACCGGCCGACCCCGCACCACCCGTGGTATCGAGCATCAACAGATCGTGACGGTCAGTTCCAACAGCCGGTGCACGGTATTGAAGAGGGCTCTCGGCTTCGGCAGGCCTGCCGTATGCCTAATCCGAAGCCCCGAAGAAGGGTCCTGGACGAGCTTCAGGCGACGATCATTAATTGACCCCGCGTTTCGCTCCTACGTCGAATGCCACAGGTCACTGCGTAGCGCCGCGGGTGATCTCTTTGTCGTTCCGCTCGAGGCCAAGCTCCACAAAATGTCTGCGGTCGTCGAGGCAATCTTCCTACGATACGGGCTCGGTGATCGAGGGTGTCGCCGATCACCGGAAACTCCCCAGAGATGATCACTGAGATTCCCCACCTGTGAGCCCGGGGTGGACCGAAGGTCCACCAACTGAGGTGGGGCCCCTTCGAAGCTGGCGGTTCCTAGCCAGCCAACCCGAAGGGGCCCCGCTCCATGCTCACACGAGGAGAAGACGTGGAAGCTCACGCACTGCAGAAGAGGGGATGGTCGATCTCGGCGATCGCCCGGCACCTGGACCGTGACCGCAAGACGGTCCGTTCCTATCTGAACGGGGACCGGGTGCCCGGCACCCGCGTTCGCCCGGACACACCCGACCCGTTGGCCGAGTACGAGAAGTACCTCACCGCCCGGTTCACCGACGATCACCACGTCTGGGGCACCGTCCTATTCGAGGAGGTCACGGCCTTGGGCTACTCCCAGAGCTACCCGACGTTCGTGCGCCAGATTCGAACAAAGGGACTACGCCCGCACTGCGAGGCGTGCCGGGGTGTCGTCGGCCGGGACACCATCGAGATCGACCACCCGCCGGGCGAGGAGATCCAGTGGGACTGGTTCGAGCGTCGTCGCGCCCCCTGGGGCGGGACCGCCTACGTATTGCTCGGCACCCTGCCATGTTCGAGCCGGACCCGGGGGGTGCTGGCCGAGTCGATGGACCAGGCCCACCTGATCGAGGCCATGGACGGCGTGCTGCGCCGCTTCGGCGGGACGCCACGGATCTGGCGGACCGACCGGCTGGCGACGGTCATCCGGCCGGGCACGAGAGACGTCCAGGCCACCTTCGCCCCAGTGGCCAAGCACTACGGGGCCATCGTCGAGCCGTGCCCTCCCCGACGGGGCAACCGCAAAGGGGCCGTCGAGGCCGCAGTGCGGTTCACGTCGGGCCGGTGGTGGCGCACACTCAGCGCCGCCAGTCCCGAAGAGGCCCAGGCGAGCCTCGACAAGTTCCTGGCCGGTGCGGGCGATGCCCGGCAGCGGCGCACCGCCCTCGGAGCGAAGACGACCGTCGGCGCCCTCGCCGACGCCGAGCCGCTGCTCGATCTGCCTGCACTTCCGTTCCCGGCCACCATCACCGTCGATCGTCCGGTGGACGACAACGCCACGGTGGCCTTCCGGGGCAACCGCTACTCGGTGCCGCCAGGACTCTCCGGAGTGACCGTGGAGCTGCGTCACCGTCTGGCCTCGGCGACTCTCGAAGTCCACGCCGCCTCGGGGGCGCTGCTCGCCACCCACCGGCTGGCTCCGGCCGGGGCCGGGACCATCGTGCGCACCCCCGAGCACCGGGCCGCCCTCGAGTCGGTGATCCTGTCCAGCTTCACCGTGGCCCGGCCGTGCGACACCAAGGCCAATCGGCCACCGGGGCCTGAGTCGCTGGCCGAGGCGGCCCGCTTGCTGGGTAACGAAGGACGAGAGGTGATGGTCGACCTGCAGGACTACGCCGACCTGATCGAGGGGACGGCATGAGCGAACAGTCGATCTACCAACAGGCCCGCGGCCACCTGGCCTATCTGCGCATGGCCGCCGCGGCCGAGGCCCTGCCGGCGGAGCTCGAACACGCAGCATCGGCGAACCTCGGGCACACCGCGTTCCTGGAGCGCCTCTTGGACGTCGAGGTCACCGCCACCGAGACCCGCCGGCGGGCCAGCCTTGAGCGCTTCGCCTCGCTGCCCTCACCGTTCCGGCTCAGCGACTTCGACTTCGACGCCCAGCCGTCGATCGACCGGAAGATGGTGAACGAGCTGGCCACGCTGCGATTCCTGGAGGACGCCACCAACGTGCTCTTCATCGGGCCGCCCGGCGTGGGCAAGACCATGCTGGCCGTCGCTTTGGCCCGAGCGTCCATCGATGCCGGCTACCGGACCTACTACACGACAGCAGCTGATCTGGTGGCCCGGTGCCACCGGGCGGCCCTGGAGGGCCGGTGGGCGACCACCATGCGGTTCTTCGCCGGGCCGAGGCTGCTGATCATCGACGAGGTGGGCTACCTGCCGTTAGCCAACGAGGCCGCAGCCGCGCTCTTCCAGGTCATCACCCAGCGCTACTTGAAGAGCTCGACGGTGCTCACCACCAACCTCGGAGTGGGGTCATGGGGCAAGATATTCGACGACCCCATGGTGGCCGCTGCCATGCTCGACCGGCTGCTGCATCGCTCCGTCGTGTTCAACATCGACGGCGAGAGCTACCGGATGCGGACCCACCGGGCCCGAGCCGAGAAGCTCACCAAGGGGGTGAGGCCCAACTCGAACGCGTAGTCTCTGGCATCACCCCACCCCGGGCGAGCACCTGGGGAATTTCGATGATCGAGAGTGGGGAATTTCCGTGATCGGCGTCAAGGGCTGTGAAAGTTCTTCTGCACGACGACACACCGGCCTACCTGTGCCACGGCGGGAAGCAGGTGCTCGCCCGGAAGCTGTACGGATCCCTGCGGTAACCGGACCAGAATTGCGACCTCAACCACGGCTTCGGGTGTTCGCCATCCATGGTCTCCATGGCAGATCAGACCGGCGTGAGAGTCGTGCACATGCACATCGTCGACGAAATGGCAAGCAACTCTCGCTCGAGACGCCTCTGGCATCGCAGCGTAGTCGGGCGGTGTTGGCGATGAGCGGGTCGGAGCGGCCGGCGATCGCGAGGTGATGATTCACGTGGTTGACGGTTCCGATGAGCGTCGTCGAGGTCACAGCAGCTGCGTCTCGTTGGCCTGATCGTCAAAGTGGTTGATCGCGGTTGTGGGATTCGTTGCCCCGCCCTCTCAGTTCATTGAATCAGCAGTTCTGGCTGACTACCTGGAGGTTGACACTCTCAGACCTACATCCGCGAGTAGTTCACTGACGCCCTGATCCGAGTCAGGAGCGGGGGGAATCTCAGGGTGGAGCGGCCACGGCAGTCCGGCATCCGGAGTGTGGGTGCGTTCGATCAAGCTGACGGATTCTTGTCATTCGAACTGCCGGCCACAAGACGTCTATCGGTTGGGCGGCCGTGTGCTTCCTGTGAACTACGGGCTCACCTTGGCCAGCAGCGCATCGAGTGTTCGCCACGCCTCCCCGAAGGATCCGTCGTGGTCTTCGGGAGCGGCGTGGACCTCGAACCGCTTGGCATGGCGGGTCACCCGTGCCGCTACACAGACCAGCTCGCGTCGGAGACGCTTGCCATGGGCCCGTCCCTCTGTCCTGTCATGTCCGGTCAGCGCTTGGAGCCATGAGGAGATGTTGAGCCCGAGGAGTGCTGCCCACATCCACATCACGTTGACCGACTCGTAGCCCGAGGGTATGTGGCGCAGGGCCAGTCCCAGTTTCGAGTCCTTGATCTTCTCCTCGACCAGAGCCCGCTGGCGAAACCATGTCTCGACCTCGACCACCGATCCCTCGAGGTTGGTGATGATGAACGAGTACGCATAGGCGTGGTCGACCTCACCGGAGGCGAGCAGGCTCAACTGGTCCGGGTCGCGGGTGCGACGACGTCGGCTCCGCGGGTCGCCAGACAGGGTTTCTGGCGTCACCTTCACCCGCCGACAGAGGGTGCGGGACCCCTTGGGCCAGCCGTTGGGCGTGTAGTCGCACTCGGCTACCTCAGCATCCATGCCCTTGGCTCTTTGCCAGTCCCCAGCAGGGATCTTGCGCTCTGCATGCCATGCCGCGTCGCTGCGCTTGACGGCGATGGCGTAGTCACAGGAGAGGGAGAGGGCAGCGATTGCGAGCTTGGCATCGAAGAATCCCGAATCGGCCCGGACGATGGTGTCGGAGCAGGCCCATCGGGTAGTGCATGCAAGGCCCGGGCGAGGAGGTCGGGGGTCGCTCCTGCCCGAACCGAAGTCGGCGGCTGGCGCCCACCCGGCCTCGGCCCACACTGCGGGGTGTGGTCGGTAGACGCGCTGACCCTGATAGTTGAAGTCCGAGCCCTCCTTGTTGCGTCCATAGACCTCGGTGTCGGTGGGATCGAGTTCGATGGTCGGACGTTGTCCCACGAGGTCGATGCGTCGCTTCTCGGGCAGCAGGGCGAAGGTGCTCTTCACGAGCGCCACGTTGGCCCGCTCCACGTGGGCACGGGCCAACTCGTCGAAGCGCTTGCCGAGTCCGATCACCGTGGTGGATGCCGGCACGTCCGGCACCGCTCGAAGTCGGAGCCCGGCAGCGTCCATCCGCTGGTGGTCGAGGTCGCAGAGGAAGTCACCACCGGCCAGCATCGTCTCGGCCAGAGACACCATCACCCCGCCGAGCATGAGTCCTCGTTTGCGCTGCTTGAACGACGGACCACCGGCATCGATGGTGTCGGTGATCCCGAGCAGTTGATCGAGCTTGGCCACCAGGTGCAGGCCGGCTCGTGGGGTGATCCGGCCGTCAGGTTTGCCCAGCACCACCTGACGGTTCTTGTTCGCTACTCTTGTCACCAGACAGGTGCCTTTCGGCTGGGGTCATGGGGCTTTCGCAACCTCCATTCTCCCAGTTGAAAGGCACTTTGTCGCGTATCGAACGGGCGTTCGCGAGCCTTACTCGCGGATGTAGGTCAGAGTCCCTCAGGCACTACAAATCGGCCTCGTTTGAGACATCTTTGGCACTGCCACGCGCGGCACAGGAGTGCATTCTCGAACGCTGCCGACTGCCCGACGGGCACCTTGAACCCTTGTTTGACACCAGCCACCTAGCGGAGGTGTTCTCACTGCCCCCGGTCGCCCGGGGAGTCGGGTACTCGCGCCGTCAGCATTTCGAGCCCCTCGATGTGTGCTGATGGGTTTGCCTGTCGCAGGACCGCCCCCTTCTCGCCCGGTATTGCAGCCCACGTCCAGGATGCGCATCGCGCTCCTCAGGTGGCGTGCGAACTGGGCATAGCGGAACGCGGTGAAGGAATCGGTCTCGGATGCGGTCTGCGCCGCGTTGAGAGCCTGATAGTCCTCAGCCATCGGTGTCGCCAGCGTGCATATGCGAACCCGGCCAACCGACGCGAGGCGCCGAGGCCAGGCGGGCGAAATGGCGAGCGAGTTCCTGGGCTCGCCGCTCCCAGGTGTGCTGACCCGCCGCCGCTCGTGCGGCATGAGATGCCTCCTGCCAGAGAGCGGGTTGGGTGAGAAGCTGAACGACCCCTTCACCCAAGGCGTCCGCGAGGCCGTCACCTCGCTGCAACGGCACTTTTACGCCGGCAGCCGCCGGCATGAAATCGCCGACCCCATGGATGTCGAGCGCCACGACGGGAAGCCCTCGAGACATGGCTTCCAAGACCTGCGCGCCGAAAGCCTCACGAAGGCTCGAGAAAAGCATGACCGAGCTCGTGTCGTACCAGTCGATCACAGCAGGCAAAGGCACCTGACCCAGTCGGCTAACCGCACCAACGAGGCCGAGCGCTTCGATCTGGGCCGTAGTGGCTGGGTCGTCGAGACCGCCGCCGAGCATCATGAGTCGCGCCGAAGGCACCGATCGACGCACCCGTGCGAACGCATGGAGCGCCAGGGCGACACCCTTGCGCGGAAGGTTCCGCCCGACCCAGAGGACCGTCGGGGCAGATCGACCTGGAAGTCCGCGCTCCTCGTGCGCGATGGCTTCGGGCACCACTGCTGTGTCCAGGCAGAGCTCGACCCGTGTGGCGCCGAGGGCTCGCGATCGTGCGGCTGTCTCGCTGTTGGTGGCCAAGACGAGGTCGGCTGTCCGAATCGTACGGCGCGCTAGCGGATTGAACCTGAGCGCCACCCGCAGGGCCCAATTCCGTTGGGCCTCGAGACGCCAGGATTCGCCGAACCACTCACGCAACACTTCGGGGGAGATCTCGCCGCCACCGATGGGCCCGAAGACGAAGGGCTTCCCGAGCTGTGAGAGGGTGGAGCCCCAGAAGAGGCTGCCCCAGTTCAAGTGGTGCGTAACGTCGAAGTCATGCTCTGCATCAAGCCCCACTGCAGCCTCGAGGCAGCCGCGTTGCCACGCGAGGTACTCGGCGTAGACACTGCGCTGCCCTGATCTGAATCCCTTCGGAAGAGCCCGACTGCTTACGTAGTGGAACGTGAGACCGTCACCGGGACGACCGTGCGCCTCGATCTCGGCGCGCCAACCCGCGCCCGTGATGACGTGTACATCGACACCGATGGCGGCCAGTGCGGAGGTCGTATGCCAACCGACGCCTGGTTCGCTCCCCCGACAGGGCGAAACCTGGTAAGCGGCAATCAGCGCCTTCAGCGGCCTGCCACTCCCGAGTTCGAAACTCTCGTGGCCGCTGACCATGCCGCTTACCCTACCCTCGATGCCTGCATGCCGAGCACGTCTGGATTCACCCGACCTGCACACCACGTGA
>PLHF01000151.1 GCA_003138855.1 Acidimicrobiaceae bacterium
GACCTCGCCCGGGTCTGCCTAGTGATCCGTCGCTGATATAGCTCTGATAGTTAGAGTGGCAGCATGACCACTGTGACTGCGACTCCTCTGGCGATGACCAAGAAGCAGCGACGCGAGCTGGAGGTGATCGCCCGCTCGACCTCGATGGGACACCGCAAGGTGGTCCAAGCCAAGGCGCTGCTGCTCGCGGCCGACGGGGTTGGCACCAACGAAGTGGCCCGCCGGTGCCACACCACCAACGACTCGGTGCGCGCCTGGCGTCGACGGTTCGAGGCGGAGGGTGTCGATGGTGTCGGTCGGATCGCACCGGGGAGGGGACGGACGTCGTGGCTGCGCGACGGCACGGTTGCCGCCGTCGTCCACGACACGCTCCACGAGCTGCCCGACGACGGCTCGACGCACTGGACGACGCGCCGCATGGCGAGGCGCTTTGGCATCGGCAAGGACACCGTGGCCCGCATCTGGCGCGACCACAATCTCAAACCCTGGAAGGTGGAGACCTTCAAGCTGTCCACCGACCCGCACTTCGAGGAGAAGCTGGTCGATGTCGTCGGGCTCTACCTCAACCCGCCCGAGCGGGCGGTCGTGTTCAGTTTCGACGAGAAGACCCAGGTGCAGGCTCTCGATCGCACCCAGCCGTCACTGCCGATGAAGCCAGGGCGGGGTGGGACGATGACCCACGACTACAAGCGCCACGGCACCACCGACCTGTTCGCGGCCATGAACGTGGCCACCGGGGAGGTCCTCTACGACACTCGGCGCTCCCACACGGCCGCCGACGTGCTCCGGTTCTTCAAGCTGATCGACCTCCACGTTCCGAAGCACCTCGAGGTCCACGTCGTCCTCGACAACCTCTCCGCCCACAAGGCTCCGCCGGTGGCCACATGGCTGGCTGACCCCAAGCGCGCCCGCTGGCACCTCCACTTCACCCCGACCTCCTCGTCGTGGCTCAACCTCGTCGAGCGCTGGTTCGGAGAGCTCACTGAACGACGCCTGCGCCGTGGCGTGTTCACCTCGGTGCCCGATCTCATCAATGCCATCGAGACCTGGACCGAGCACTGGAACGACGACCCTCAGCCCTTCATCTGGCACAAGACGGCGCAGGAGATCATCAAGAAGGTGCGTCGAGGTCGGGCGTCACTTACCCGAGTCAAATCCGCGACGCGCCACTAGGCCACGAAGTACTTGGCCTGGGGGTGGTGGCAGATGATCGCCGTCGTCGACTGTTCGGGATGCAGTTGGAAACCCTCGCTGACCACCACACCGATCCGGTCGGCGCCGAGCAGGTCGACCACCTTGGCGTTGTCCTCGAGGTTCGGGCACGCCGGGTAGCCCCACGAGTACCGGCCACCCCGGTACTTCTGCCGGAAGAGCCCGGTCAAGGTCGGGCCGTCCTCCTCGGCGAAGCCAAGCTCCTCGCGGATCCGGCGGTGCCAGTACTCGGCGAGGGCCTCTGCCATCTCCACACCGAGTCCGTGGAGGTAGAGATACTGCTGGTACTCGTCCTCGGCGAACAGACGCGCGGCCTCCTCCGAGACGCGTGATCCCATGGTCACCACCTGGAAGCTGGCCCAGTCCGGCTCCCCCGATGCCACGGAACGGAAGAAGTCGCTGATGCACAGCCAGGGCTCCTCGGTCTGGCGGGGGAAGCTGAACCTCATCAGCTCCGACGACCGACTGTCGTCCTTGAAGATCACCAGCTCGTCGCCGTCGGCGTTGGCGGCGAAGTGGCCCCACGCAACTTGCGGCACCAGCAGCTGCTCGGCCTTCGCCGTGGCCAATTGCTCACGGAGCAGACGCCGGATCCGCTCCTTGAAGGACGGATCGTCCTCGCCGCTCTCCGGTCGGAACCCCCACTGGTTGCGGAAGAGTGCCGTCTCGTTGAGGTAGGTGGCCACGTCGTCGACGGACATACCCTTCGCCACCCGGCTGCCCACGAAGGGGGGCACGAACACCGGGTTGTCCGTCACGACCTCGGGCGAACGGGCCGGAAGCTCCTCCCCGCGCTCCCGCGCCTCTGCGGCAGCCAGCTTGCGCATCTCGCTCCGGCGGGGCCCGAGGTCCCGACCCCCGACGACGGTCCCGAAGTCCGGATCGTCCTCTCCGGACCTGGACAGCTCCACCAGGCGGTCCATGGTGCGTAGGCCCTCGAACGCGTCCTTGCCGTAGAAGAGCCGCCCGTCGAAGACCTGGCGCAGGTCGCGCTCCACATAGGTCCGGGTGAGCGCCGCACCGCCGAGAATGACCGGGATATGGGAGAGGCCCCGGCGATTCAGCTCATCGAGGTTGTCGCGCATGATCAACGTGGACTTGACCAGCAGGCCACTCATGCCGATGGCGTCGGCCTTGAACTCCTCGACGGCGGCGACCATCTCGTTGATCCCCACCTTGATCCCGAGGTTCTTCACGGTGTAGCCGTTGTTGGTGAGGATNNTCGCCCTTGACCGTCGCCAGCACCAGTAGTCCCTTGCCGCCCTGGTCGGCCTTGTCCATGAAGGGCTCGAGGTACGACACGGCGGACTTCATGGTCTCCGCCGATCCCAGGACGAACGGAAGCTGCATCTCGCCGGAAGCGAACAGCTCGCCCACCGTCTTCATGCCGGCCAACAAGTGGTCGTTGATGACGAGGAGCGGAGTGAGGCCCTGGGCCAGGGCCTCGTCGAGATCGGCCTCGATCCCGTTGCGGTCACCGTCGACGATCCGATACTCGAGGCGGCGTTCGACGGTCCACCCCGACTTGTCCTCGGCCGATGCTGCAGTGGAGGCGGACACCCCTTCGAAGAGGCCGAGCAGTTCGGTCAACGGGTCGTAGCCGTCGCGCCTACGGTCGTAGACCAGATCGAGGCACACCTCGCGGGCCCGGTCGTCGATCTTCGACAGGGGCAGGATCTTCGACGCATGGACGATGGCGGCGTCGAGGCCCGCTTCCACGCACTCGTGCAGGAAGACCGAGTTGAGGACCTGGCGGGCTGCCGGGTTGAGGCCGAAGGAGACATTGGACAGGCCCAGCACCGTGTAGACGCCGGGGAGTTCCGCCTTGATCCGCCGGATGCCCTCGATGGTCTCGATGCCGTCCTTGCGGCTCTCTTCCATGCCGGTCGACAGGGGGAGGGCCAGCGGATCGAAGAGGAGGTCCTCGGGCCGGAGACCGTACCGCTGGGTGGCGATGTCGTGGATCGCGGTGGCGGCGCGGACCTTCCAGTCGGCCGTGCGGGCCTGGCCCTCGGTGTCGATGCAGGTGCAGACCACGGCGGCACCGAACTCCTTGGCCAAGGTGAGGAACGAGTCGAGGCGGGTGCCCTCGCCGTCCCCTTCCTCGAGGTTCACCGAGTTGATGACCGCTCGCCCGCCGATCCACGACAGGGCGGTCTCGACGACCGGCGCCTCTGTCGAGTCCACCACCAGCGGGGCCGTCGACTGGGTGGCGAATCGCGACACCACCTCTTCCATGTCGGACACGCCGTCCGCCCCGGTGTAGTCGACGCACACGTCGATCAGGTGCGATCCTTCTCTTACCTGTTCGCGGGCCATGGCCACGCACGTGTCCCAGTCACCCGCGAGCATCGCTTCGCGGAACTTCTTCGAGCCGTTGGCGTTGGTCCGCTCCCCGATGACCAGGAACGAGGTGTCCTGGGTGAAGGGAACCTGTGTGTAGATCGAGGCCGCCCCGTACTCGGGCTCGGCATGGCGCGGGGCCGGAACGAGGTCCGCACAGGCGTCCACGACCGCAGCCAGGTGGTCCGGTGTGGTGCCGCAGCACCCTCCGATCACCGAGACGCCGAACTCGCTCACGAACTGGCGGTGGAACTCCGCGAGCTGGGAAGGCTGAAGGTCGTAGTGCATGGCGCCGTCGACAACGGAGGGGAGCCCGGCATTGGGGAGGCACGCGACCGGAAGGGTGGCATGGCCCGTGAGGTGGCGGAGGGGCTCGAACATCTCGGCCGGTCCGGTGGCGCAGTTGAGCCCGATCACATCGACATCCATGGCCTGCAGCGCACACAGCGCAGCACCGATCTCGGTGCCCGGCAGCATCGTGCCGGTCAGTTCGACGGTGACCTGGGCCTGGATCGGCAGGTGGCGGCCGGCCGACCTCATCGCCCGACGGGCTCCGTTGATGGCCGACTTGGCCTGCAACAGGTCGAAGACGGTCTCGATGACGATGAGGTCGACGCCGCCCTCGATCAGGGCGCCCGCCTGCTCCTCGTAGGCGTCGCGCAACTCCGCGTACCGGATCTGACCGAGGGTCGGGAACTTCGTGCCGGGCCCGATGCTCCCGGCCACCCAACGCTGCCGATCCGGAGTGGAGAAGTCGTCAGCCGCTCCTCGGGCCAGCGCTGCGGCTGCCAGGTTCAGCTCCCTCACCCGGTGCGCCTGGCCGTACTCGGCCAGCACCGGGGCGAACGCCCCGAAGGTGTCGGTCTCGACGACGTCGCAGCCGACCTCGAAGAACGATCGGTGGACCCGGTCGACGGCATCCGGGCGCGAGACCACGAGGAGCTCGTTGCACCCTTCGAGATCCGGCCCGCCGAAGTCCTCGGCGGTCAGCTCGGCCAGCTGCAGGTTGGTCCCCATGGCCCCGTCGAAGATCACGACCCGTTCGGCAACGGCCTGCAGATAGCTCGAAGGGTTGGTTTCGACGGTCATATCCGGACAAGGCTACCGGGGAGGTGCCGGGCGCCCCGCAGCCCGGCCGGCCGGGGGCCATGCGAGCGGGGGCGGTCGCTGGCGTCGGCGTGGAGAGGGGCTCGAACGGCATCGTTTAGCATCGGGTCTGTGATGAACCAGTGTTGAAGATCTACACGAAGACGGGCGATGACGGGACCACCGGGCTGCTCTTCGGCGGTCGGGTTCGCAAGGACTCCTACGTCATGCAGATCAATGGGACCGTGGACGAGGCTCAGGCGGCGATGGGCATGGCCCGGGCGGAGGCGGAGCCGGGATCCGAGCTCGACGAGCTGCTCACCGGCCTCGAGCGCGACCTGTACGTGCTGATGGCCGAGGTGGCCACCGACCCCTCCAACCGGTCCAAGCTGGTTGCCGGCAGAACGCTGGTCACCCCGGAGATGGTCGCCGCGCTCGAGGTGCACATCGACGATCTGATCGCCCGCTTCGCCATGCCCACCGACTTCGTCGTGCCCGGCGCCAATCGGAGGTCGGCGGCGTTGGACCTGGCCCGGACCGTGGTCCGCCGGGCCGAGCGGCTGGTGGTGTCGTCGCCGATCGAAGGATCTCAGGTGGGCCGCTATCTGAATCGGCTCTCCGACCTGTTGTGGGCGATCGCCCGGTGGACCGACGGCCAGCAGCACCTGCTGGCTCGCGGCCCGGGACACCGGCGCCTGCCGGACCCGACCGCCGGGGCACCCGGGGGCGAGGGCTCGGATCGTGCGATCGCCGATGGTCCCGTGCACGATGAGAACGGAGAGGTCCACTGATGAGAATCACCGCCACGTCCGCTGACGCCCCTCCGTCCCATCCGGTGGCATGGGGGGTGCCGGTCGCCACGGGTGACGACGGACCCCGGTATGCAGTGCCGCTGGACGGGTTCGACCTGGGCCTCCCGGCCCGGCTCGATCCCGCCTGGTGCAAGCGCCGTGACTTCGGCGGCAAGGTGGGCCAGACGCTCACCCTGCGCTCGGCAGCCCCGGCGCCGGCTGCCCCCACCGAAGGCGGTGCCTCGGCACCGGCCGCACCCGCTTCGACCACGGAGATCGTCCTGGTAGGAGTGGGCGACCCCGGGTCGTTCGAGGGCGACCGGGGGCTCGAGTCACTGCGTCGGGCCTCGGCTTCCTTCGTCCGTGCTGCCGGTAGCGGCGAGTCGGCGGTCCTCCTGCTGGCTCCTGTCCCCGATCTCCCGGTCGGGAGCTCGGCGGAGGCGGCTGCCGTGGGCGCCGCGTTGGCCGCCTACCGGTACGACGGTTTCCGCACGGCGGACAGCCCCGAGCGGCTCGAGGCCCTGGTACTTGCCGTGGGGTCGCCTTCCGATGTCGACGGCGCCGATGGGGGTGCCACCCGTGGTGCCCGGATCGCCGAGTCGGTGAACCTGGCCAGGGACCTGGTCAATGAGCCGCCGAGCTCCCTGACGCCCCAGAAGTTCGCCGAAACGTTCGCCGCGAGGTTCGCCGACGTGTCCGGGCTGTCGGTCGAGGTGTGGGACGAGGGTCGGATTGCCGACGAGCATCTCGGCGGCCTACTGGGGGTGTCGAGGGGATCGACCCAGCCACCGAGGTTGGTGCGGGTCGAGTACGAACCGAAGGATCCGCTGGTGGTCGACGGCCGGGTGCCCCATCTGGTACTGGTGGGCAAGGGGATCACCTTCGACTCCGGCGGCCTGTCGCTCAAGTCGGCCGGTGGCATGGAGACCATGAAGACCGACATGGGCGGAGCCGCGGCCGTGCTCGGAGCGGTCGACGCCGCCGCCGCGCTCGGGGCGCGAATCCGCATCACCGCCATCACACCACTGACCGAGAACATGCCGAGTGGATCGGCCACCAAGCCGGGTGACGTGCTGACGGCCCGTAACGGCAAGACCATCGAGGTCCTCAACACCGATGCCGAGGGGCGCCTGATACTGGCCGACGGGCTGTCTTTGGCCGCCGAAGCCGAACCCGACGCCATCATCGACGTGGCCACGTTGACCGGTGCCGCCGTGGTGGCACTGGGCAAGGAGATCGCCGGCCTGCTGGGCAATGACGACGTTCTCGTCGAAGCCGTGCGGGCGGGGGCGGGCCGGGCCGGCGAGCCCGTCTGGCCGCTCCCACTGCCCGACGACTACCGCGCCCACATCGAGTCCGAGATCGCCGACATGCGCAACGTCGGGCGGCCCGGACAGGCCGGAAGCATCTCGGCGGCCCTGCTGCTGGCCGAGTTCGTGGGCGAGGTCCCCTGGGCCCACCTCGACATCGCCGGGCCCGCCCGCTCGGACGAGAGCACCCGTTACCTGGCCAAGGGAGGTACCGGCTACGGAGTACGCACCCTGGTGGCGTTGGCGACCTCCGAGGAGTTCGCGCGCTCTCTCGTGCGGTCGGACCTGTCTTAGGGCGACGATGGCAAGCTTCGGCCGGAGGTCTCGGGAATCGGGTCAGTCCCGGTGCACCGGGCGCCCGACCGGAAGGTGCACTATTTTGCCTTCGGTGAAGGTCGCAGTGCTGGGAGCGGGTTCGTGGGGGACCACGATGGCGTCGCTGGTGGCACCGCGGCAGGACACCGTGCTGTGGGCGCGCAACCCCGAGGTGGCTGCGACCATCGCCACCGACCACACCAATCCCCGCTATCTCCCCGGGTTCGACCTGGCCCCGGAGCTGTCGGCCACCGCCGACCTCGAGGAGTGCGTGTGCGAAGCGGACATCCTGGTGATCGGCGTCCCGAGCTCCGGATTCCGCCACGTGCTCGAGGAGGCCTCCGTCTGGATCCGCCCGTGGATCCCGGTGGTGAGCCTGGCCAAAGGCCTCGAGCGCGGATCGCTCCTGCGGATGACCGAGGTGATCAAGCAGGTGGTCCCCGGCCACCCGGTAGCCGCGTTGACCGGACCGAACATCTCCAGCGAGATCATGTCCGGAAAGGCCGCCGCCGCGGTGATCGCCACTGAGGACCTCGAAGTGGCCAGCGCGATCCAACAGGTCTTCACCCGTGGCGTCTTCCGTGTCTACCTGAACGACGACGTCATCGGCTGCGAGATGGGCGGAGCGCTCAAGAACGTGGTGGCCATCGCCGCCGGGATCGGTGAAGGGCTCGGTGTGGGCGACAACACCCGTGCCGCCGTGATGTCGCGCGGCCTGGCCGAGCTGACCCGGCTCGGGGTGGCGATGGGGGCACGACCCGCGACCTTCGCGGGCCTGGCCGGAATGGGTGACCTGATCGCCACCTGCATGAGCCCCCACAGCCGGAACCGCGCCGTGGGGGAGCAGCTGGGCAAGGGACGGAAACTCGACGACATCCTGGCGGAAATGCACATGGTCGCCGAGGGCGTCATGACGGCGGCGGTCGTGCTCGAACTTGCCGAGCGCCACGATCTCGACCTCCCCATCTGCACCATGATCGACAAGGTGGTCAAGGGTGACATTCAACCCCTCGACGCCTACTGGGGCCTTACCCCGGCCGGTTACGAGACAGAACCGGGCTGACCTGCCCGCCTGCTGAGCTGCCGCCCGGCCGGTGGGGAACCCTGCAACCGGTCAGGCCCCGGACTGCCGACGGGGGCGCACGGCATCCTCGGCGGCGCGGAAGGCGATCGCCGGGTGGAACTGCCAGACGCCGAGTTGCTGTTCGATCTCGGCCCGGTCCCGTCCCGCGGAGGCCAGCCCGGCCGCCAACCGGTGGGCCCGCAGGCGCATCTGTTCCGGTTCGGACAGCCGCTGCTCGGCCAGCCACCGCCGGTGGCTCTGCTGAAGCGATTCCGGCAGCCGACTGACGTGTCTGAGGGGGAGGGGAGGGATGTGGACGCGGACAGCGAGCCCGGACGGCCCGTACGGGCGGGCCAGCTCGAACGTGCACAGGCGTTGGAACGCCCGCCGGAAGGGCGAGTTCTTGCCCATGCGCTCGCCCAGCCCCAAGGACCGCGCCGTGTCGGCCAGATGGAGTTCGAATCCGTCACGATGCACCTCGAGGCCGTAGGAGAGGCGCCTCAGGAGCCACGTTGCCGATGGGCCGATGATCCCCAACCAGTACAGCTCGACGTAACGCGAGCAGGGGTCGACGCCGTGGGGGTCGGCGATCGGATCGAGCCATCGGACGATGTGGAGGGTCGGATCGGAGGCCCGGGGTGGGGCGGTCGCAGCAGTCGGGGCGGACCTGCCGCCCACTGGTTCGGGTGCTCTGAGGGTGGTCGAGGGCATGGCGTCCTCCGCAGTCGTTCGGTGGTGACGCCGCACCCTTGCAGCACACAGGCTGCAAGCGGGTGCGAAGTCTGCTGACCACTCGACGTTGACCGCTGCGGCTTGCCGGGCACCTGGACGATGACCTTGCTACCCGGGGCGCCCGGGAGAGTATGCCGCCCAGCGGGTTGACCATGCGGCCGCTCGCCTGCCCCCAAAGGCACCTCGGTGATACAGGCTCAGACGAGCTCCGCACTGCGGTGAGCCGTGATCGAGGTACGGTCGCGATACAAGGGCAACGCCCGGGACCGTGAACGGACGGGAGACTGGAACCAAGCACGGCAAGAGCCTCTGCGACAAAGTGGTTCCGACTGCGCGTGGCCTTTGCGCTTGGGGTGCTGGCTATTCTGGCTTTCGAGCTTTCCGGTCATCGGAGTTGGCTCGTGATCCTCCTACAAGCACTGCTCATCGTCGGCATCATCGTCACCAGTGCGCTTGACCTGCGTGACCTTCGACGCAGCCGAACCGCAGCACCTGGGCCACCCTCGGGGTGACTACTCGCTGCCGGGTCGGTGTGCCAAGACGGCACTTCGGGGTTTGGCCAGCTCAGCGTTCGGCGAGCACCACCAGAGTTTCGGGACGAACCCCATCGGTGCTCATGGCTGCAGCTGCCGCCGGAGTCGCCATGAATTCCTGGAAGGCATCGAAGTCGGGAATCTCCGCGATGATCCCGACCCGGTTCGCATTCTCCGGGTCGACGAACGTCCGAAGAGAGATTCCAAGTGGCCCGAAGACCTCTTCACGCTGGGGTGATGCAAGCCAATGCTCCACGTCGTCTACCTCGTGGAAAATTATGTAAGTTGCCACTCCGGCCTCGTCTTTCCCCCGCTCCGCCAGGTACGGAGTTGGTTGATTGGTTGACCGTCACGCTAAGCCAAGAGGTCAGCGATAGCAATGGCCCGAAGTTCACGTCGCGACGATGTGAAGGAGTCGAGAGTCACTGTGGGGCAGGCTGCGCCGCGACTCCGGAGCGTCCCATGCCGGCTATGGGAGCGCTTCCTCGTCGAAGGAGACCAGGGCGATCTCGTAGAGGTGGTCGGTCCCGGGGACGAGCCCGGTGGTCTCCACGTCGATCGCTACGTAGGCAGGACGGGGAGCTGGCATGGGAGGAGGCTACGCAGTGGTTGCGACTGACGCTCGGAGCAGGATCTCGGCGGCTGGCAATCAGCCCGGCTGGAACTATCCCATACACCGGGACGGTGAGGCACGCAACGCGCCCGCCTGAACCGCTTGGTTACCGTCCTCCCCAGCTCTGCAATGAGGTTGTAACCGACGAAAGGATCCTGCAACAGAGTTGGTGGGTACGTTGAGGCGATGCCCAACGACCGGGTTTCTTCTTGTGATGACGTGATCAACTTCATTCGTCGAGAGGCACCGATGGAATTCGAGCGCCTTCAGTCCGTTGCTCGACTCGTCGAGTCGAAGCCTGGGCACCTCCGAAGTCGCCCGGATCCTCGCGATCTGTCGTATGCAGCCTGGCTCCAGGCCACCTTCGGGATCTTCAGCAATCGGAACGACGTCGAGGGTACTGCGTGGAGTCGACAGTCGGTCTCGGCGCGATCCCGTGAATGGGTACTCGCACGCTCACCATCGGTACTGTGCTCCGACAGCGACGATCCGGTCCCGAGCCCTCGAAGATCTGCTCGGAGCTCCACCAGAGCCTGCGCCCGATCGCAGCCGGGAGGACGGGGACAGTTCGGCACCTGAGGGTTGGTCCGTCACTACGGCGAGCCAATACCATCTGAGACGATGATGTTCGGTGCAACAGGATGATGGACGAAGGACGATTGGACGCAGGCGAGGGTTTTCCTGGCTCGCGTCGATCAATGGCGCGCATCGAGGACAGCACGGATCGGAGGTGCCCTGCGGAGACTGCACGGCGTGCTGCACGTCGTCGCAGTTCGTACATATCGAACCTGACGAGGAGGACACGCTGGCCCATGTACCTAAGGAGCTGCTGTCCACGGCTCCCGGGCTTCCCGGCGGCCACGTCCTGATGGGCTACGACGAGCAGGTGACCGGCACCAGATAGCTGAGCCAGCCACTGTTCGATCGACGAGCACCGACCCCGAACTTGTCGCGTCTACGACTGCCGGGTCTTTGCTGCAACGGGCACTGGGATCCCGGACTCAGCCAAAGGTCGGATCGCTGACCAGGTCCGTCGCTGGGAGTTCCGATTCCCCTCATCGGAAGATGAGGCCGAGTACCGGTCGGTGCGCAATGCCGCCACCTACCTCGCTGACCACTGGGCGGAGCTTGAAGAAGGGTTCGGAGCCCTCACTCCGATCCAGCAGTCCTTGCTCTCGATCCAGCTCTACCAGATGTTCCTCAGCCGTTGCCGCGCTGCGGGGCAGGTCGCGGGCACAGAACCTTCACTCAGTGCGGTTCGCGTTCATCTGCGGGGCAAGTGGGTGTGTCCGACGAGCAGCTCGCACTCCATTACGACATCGCCAGGCGAAGGCAACCGCTGATGCGACCTGGGTAGCCTGTTCCAAGACCTCTGAG
>PLHF01000106.1 GCA_003138855.1 Acidimicrobiaceae bacterium
CCGACACCAACGTGGCCACCAGCACAGTGGTCATCGCGAGCACAACGACGGATCGCCGAAGTCGAGTCATGAGAATGATTTGCCCTTCCTCCGACCGAGCGCGCCGAACGCGCAAGGAGCCTCATGGCACCGTAAAGCTGGAGGAATGGCATTTCTACCCTGCACTGTCGGATCGACACCCTGAACTTTCCGGCCCCGCACCGGGGCCGACCCTGGCATTTCGTCGGTACTTTCCCCCTCACTGCGTCCCTGCTCGTTAGTGGTGGACTGTGAGGTGCACATATCCGAACGCTGGCTTGACCAGGCCCGATGCCTGCGGCAGCCTCTCGGGTCGTGGCTCTCTCGTTCTTCTCTCGTCCCGTCCGGAGGGCCTTCGATCCTCTACGGATGCATCGTCTCGGCGACATCGAGGAGGACGTCGAGATCATCGCGCTTCGCCGTCAACTCCAGGTCTGGCAGCGGCGTACGCCACGCCTCGCGTTCGCTCGGTCCTCGCCCTTGCCGGTGGACTCCTTCCCCACCGCCGGCGGTCGATCATGATCGTGACGCCGGCGACAGCGTTGGGCTGGCAGCGGAGGATCGTCCGGAAGCGTTGGAGCTATCCCCATCGGGGACCGGGCCGTCCTTTGATTTCCGATGAGCACGTCGACCTGATCTGTCGACTGGCACAGGAGGAGCCCTGCTGGGGTGAGCTGCGAATCGTGGGCGGACTGCGCAAGCTCCGTGTCACGGTCTCCGCCACGTCCGTGCGCAACGTGCTTCGCCGCCACGGATTGCCTCCGGCTCCCCGAAGGGAGGGGCCGAACCGGTCGGAGATCCTCTGCTCCGAGGGCGCAGAACATGCTCGCCACCGACTTCTTCCACATCGACGCGGTGAATGGGCGGGACTGCGCCCGGTTCGTCATCGAGATCGAGCGCCGGGTCGTCCACCTCTTCGGCGTCACCACGAAGCCGAACTGCCATTGGGTGGTCCAAATGGCCCGGAACCTCTTCTGCGACCTGGAAGAGGCGATGCGATCCATCCGCCTCCTGTTCGGGGACCGCGATACCAAGTCCACTGCTGCATCCGACGAGGTTCTCCGGTCCGAAGGGACCGAGACCGCTCGCACGCCGGTTCGGGCTCCGCGTGTCAACGCCTTCGCCGAGCGCCGAGTAGAAGCGGTCCGAGCTGACTGACTCGATGACCTGCTGATCTTCTCGTGTCGCCGACTGGAGCACGTGCTACGTACGTACGTCGAGCACTGCAACGCGGTTCGGCCCTATCGGGGCTTTGGGCTCCAGTCCGCCGCGAGTGACCGCCTCAGGCGAACCCGTGGGCAAGATCGAACGTCATGATGTCATCGGCGTTCTCATCCACGAGTACCGACGGGCTGCCTGAACCACTCCGGCTCGCCCAGTCATCATTCACAACCCTCCTGCTACGGGCTCCTCGAGAGCGACCGTCCCCGTGCGGGGCTCAATACCGAGCACGTTCGCGACGACCGCACGGGCGCCCGGCCGCCGCCTTCTGCCCGCTCCGACGGTAGGCGAATTCCACGAGCGCGAGATCGAGTTTGTGTACTTCACACAGCGGTCCAATTCCCGGAAGCGCTTCCTGTCGCGAACGCGACCGATCGTTTCTTCGAGACGTGGCTCCAACCGTCCTCGGAGTTGGTGGACTGGGCACGCAGATCGACGGGTCCGGATCGGAGGCACAATCTGGGGCCGATTCGGCGGGCCCCAGATCGATACGGCGACGGCAGAAGCCCGGGTGGTGTTCGATCAGCGCCCCGCTCGACGGCTAGGTCGAGTATGACCGATGTTTTCACCAGATTGATTCGTGGGAACGGAGTGGCTGAATCGGCCAACCAGTCTCCTGACCCTCGAACTTTCTGGAATCAATCCAGGCTCTGCCGGCTCGCGTCAGGCACGGGCTCATTGAATGCTCTGCAACCTCGGGAGTTCAGCGGTGGCTGCACAGGATGGCCCGATGGCTCGCCCGCTGATTGACGCCTACTCGTCCTCATCGTCCCACGCCTCGTTCCGTGCTGCGACGCGCGCTCGCCAATTCTCTGCGTCCTCCCGTGTGGGGTACGGGCCCATCCGATCCATCTGGTCGCACTCGTCGAGCGCTTCGACCTTCTTGTGCACGAAGCAGTAGTACCACTCGCCCTGTGCGTCGCCGAGGTGTCTTGATTCGTCGGTCATGCCTACCCAAGCTATGGCTCCCGGCGCCGTAGTGCCGGCAACCTCACGCCTATGACCTCAGGCACCGGCGCGGGCCGGGCGCAGCCCCCAGAACATGATGTCGACCCCGCCGACTTGAGACCGGTAGTGCTGGTCCGGTGCCAGCGTCAGGCCGGCCTCGCCCTTGGGCGTCACATCCCGCAGCGTGCCACCGCGCATGCACCGCAGGTATGGATGGGCGATCGCGGTGTTGGGGCCTTACCGCCTGGGGCCGTTGCCGACGGAGATCTCGAGCACCTGGCCCATGTCGACCGGCTCATTGAGTGTGTTGCACACGGTGGCCACACTGATCTCAGGGAAGACGGGCCTGGGCCGCGGTATGGACGGGTGCGCGCCGAAATCACCATCCAAGCGCTGAACCTGGGCTTTTGCCCGGTCATCCGGCCGGAGGTCGCCTCTCCCGACACTATTACGCCCTCGGAGTTCGTCTTCGCCGAGCAATGTGTTTAGTCAGTGCTCACCAACCTAGGGAGGCCTGACGTGGATCTGGTGGTCGCGGCTCTTTCTGAGGGGTGGACGGATGCCCCCGTCGCCGGATCAGCAACCATTCTGGTCGCAGCGATCAGACAGGTTTCATGCCGAAGCGAGCCATCAGCTCCCGTTCCTCATCTGGCGACGGTTGCTCATCACGGTTCTGCTTGGTCCGTCATGCACCACGCAGAGTGATGGGTGAGTCAACGCCGTTTTCGCCGTCTGGGGTCGGCTACTGCTGTCCCGGTAGTCCAGTTCGTCGAGCTGGGCAACCGGGAAGGTTGCCCAGTTCCGAAGCGGCACGAGTCCCTGATGAAGCTCAGGCTTCCGGGACCAATTCACGCAGGAGCGTTGTGGCTCGGCTACCGGCTCTCACCATCACGGAGAGTGTCTGCGGCGGGACAAGTGAAGGCGAGCGGTAAATAATGCATGGGGCTGCTTGATGCAGCGCAAAGGAGGGCAGGGGCGTGTGAGCATCGACAATTCGACTCCGTTAAGGATTTGGCAGTCCGAGTGCATTCCCATTCTTGGGAAGCTCGCTGCGACGCTGGCTATCCTCGAGCGGTCCATGCTCGGTGGACCTGCCGCCTTGATTTCAGCCAGCGATCAGTTCAGTGCGGTTGTGGCTGAGTCCGTCCCCTGGCTCGTCGGCCATCGGTGCCCGGTAGGTGACATCGACGTCGTTCTCGCTCGGTTGTTCCATTCCGTCGCGTCCCTGAGTGTTGCCCTCGGAAACGAAGCCCGCCGGCAAGCGGGGCCAGATCTCAAAGTGGTCAATCAGGAATTCGAGACGGTGATGTGCCTAGTCAGAGAGACATGGACGCTTATGTGCGAACACGCCGGGAACTGACCATTACCTGCACATGAGTGATACCGGTCTGGGTTCGTCGAGCGCAGCGTTGTGGGAAACCCTGCGAGGGTGGACTACCAGTGCTGTCGGGTGCACCACGCCACGATGAGAGCGGCGGTGTCCATTCAGCCATCAAGCTTGAGTCCCGACAGCGTGAGTCATCGTCGTCTCCACTCGTTTGGTCGTGTTGTACGACCCGTTGCACCGAGACCCCTCAGGATCAGGTCTCGTTGCGAGCGATTTCGAGGCCATCGAGGATTAGGCCGAGTCCGAAACCGAACTCGTCGCTGTAGTTGTAGCCCGGCTGGAGGACATGCTCGACACTGAACTCGGTGAGGTGCGGGTACTCATCGGTGGGTAACCGCGCCATCATCATTTGCGCCACCACCACCGTCTCCTCATCGGTCTCGCCCGAGGGCAGGGTGGCCTCTTGCAACGCGAAGCCGTAGATGTAGCTGTCCAGGGGCGAGAAGGCATGGGCGGTCATGGTGATCGAGAAGCCCGCCGTCCGAAGGCTCCCGATGACGGGCCTGAGAAACCTCGACGGGACCTAGTGCCTCAGTCAGCAACTCTCGGAACACTTCTTCCGACATGATGTTGCTACGCCGATCAACTACTGAGAGACAGAGAAGCCAGTAGATCGTGCGGCATCCAATGGGTCTCCATCGACGCAACTCTGCCTTCTTCCGACCACATCGAGGACATTCGAAACGTACGCCTGCTAGCTCATCAGACCAACTCTGGGCTTCCTCCGGTTTGACGGACATCCACCATCAGGGGCACAGCCCCGGAAAGGATGTTCAAAATGGAGACTATGGAACGGAAGAAGCCCCGTCCTCGTCGGTCGTTCACCCCGGAGTTCAAGGCTGAGATCGTCGAGCGCTGTAAGCGCGGCGATCGCAGCATCGGCCAAGTGGCCAGGGACTTCGACCTCGGTGAGACGGCAGTGCGGGCGTGGGTGATCCAGGCCGAGACCGATGCCGGTGACCGGCCCGGTCTGACGACCGAGGAGCGGACTGAGCTCACCCAGTTGCGTCGGGAGAACCGACGACTGCGTGAGGACAACGAGACGCTCAAGCGAGCGACGGCTTTCTTCGCCCGGGAGACCCGATGAGCGTTGATCCGTTCATCGAGGCGGAAGAAGCCGCAGGTCACAGCGTGATGAACGCCTGTTGCCTGCTCGAGGTCTCCCGTGCCGCCTACTACCAGCGCCGCAAAGCCGTCCCCTCTCACCGGGCCGTCACCGACGCCGAGCTCACCGAGAGGATCAACGCCATCCACGCCGAGTCCAAGGGGACCTACGGGTCCCCGAGGGTGCACCGGGCCCTGCGCAAGCAGGGCGTCGGCTGCGGCAAACGACGGGTCCGCCGGCTGATGCGGGAAGCAGGCCTCGAGGGGCGCTGCAAGAAGCGGTGGCGCACGACGACCGTGGCCGACCCGGACGCAGAGGCGGCCCTCGACCTCATCCGGCGCCACTTCGGCCCCGGTGTCGAAGTCGACCGCCGCTACGTGGGCGACATCACCTACGTCGCCACCTGGGAGGGGTGGGCTTACCTGGCCACGGTCATCGACCTGTCGTCCCGTCGGGTCGTCGGGTGGGCACTGGCCGACCACATGCGCACCGAGCTCGTTGCCGACGCGCTGACCATGGCGTTCAAGACGGTGCCTGTCAACCTTTTTGAGACAGATTGTTCACGGATTTAGTGAGTCGGCAGCCTCCTTATCCGGTTGGTTGATCCACGCAACGGTCGGAATGGTCGGTGGAGTCGGAATCTTGCGAACGAAGCGTTCGGGATGTTCGGCATAGGCATCGAGGAGGACCACACCCCGTTGCTCTCGGATCTCGTCGGCCCGCCCGTAGTGGACGTCAGCCGGTGCGTGGAATCCGATACCTGAGTGACGGTGGTCGTCGTTATACCAACCGAAGAATCGACTGCAGTGGGCACGGGCGTCCTCGAAGCTGCCGAACCGGTCGGGGAAGTCAGGCCGGTACTTGAAGGTCCGGAACTGTGATTCCGAGTACGGGTTGTCGTTGCTTTAACCGGCTAATCGACATCCA
>PLHF01000026.1 GCA_003138855.1 Acidimicrobiaceae bacterium
CCGTGATCCGACGAGTGCCGACGGGCTGCAGTCTGCAGTTCGCCCTCGTCCTCGCCGCCGGCTATCCAGGTGCACCCCAGACACGCAGCCCTTGCGATGCCTTCGTGACACAGGATCGCCGGTGGGTGGGAGCACGGCCAACCTTGGCGGTCGTCGCCGAACTCCGACTCCCACTCGCTTAGCGCCTGCTGGCGCGCGGCCCAGAACCCCTCGGCAGTGGCGGTGGCAGTAGTGGCGTACTTCCAAACCTCGAAGCTGTTCCGAGGATTCGCATGGCTCGGGAAGAGCTGCCGGTAGTAGTCCGCCCACTCCTCCGTCGTCGGCTGGAACCCTCGGCGCGGGGCGGCCTCTTCCAGCGACGCGTCGTCATCCGGCAGGCACTCGCTAGCGGGGGTCCGACCGCGCCTCGGACTGGCGAACAGCTCGAGCAGTACCCGGTCCTTGTCGGCGAGCTCGAACACTTCGTGGAGAGTTCGAACGGCCTGGGCGGCCACGCCGGAGATGTCCGGACTGGTGGTGGCCTCGATGCGTCTCCAGTTCGGGCTCGAAGGAGGGTCGGGTGCATCCCATCCGAGCTCGACAAGGAGATCCTCCGCCTGGGGTGAAAGTCGCTCCGAATCAGGGCAGCCGATGCCACTGGCCGCCTCGACCACGAGTGACCCGTCCTCGAACGCCAGTGCCTGCCAGAAGCGGTAGGACCTCCGGGCGTCCTCGGCGATCAGGATCCATCGGCCAGGCCGGCAGGACAGGCGGTCCAGCAGGGCCCCGAGGCCGAGTTCGAATGATCCGAGCGACACCGTCCATTCGTGCTTGACGCCCTCCCATGCGCCCGAGGACGACGGTGACAGCGCCTGTTCGTGCTGCTCGAGGAGGACTTCCTCGGCCCGAGCGAGCCACTCGTCGAGTGATTCAATTGCCTTCGACGGCATGATGACCTCCTCATCGTTCCTGGCATTGCCACCGTGCCTTTCGGTCGGTTGGCGGAGTGTCGTCGGGCCAGGTCCCTCGGCTCCTCTTGATGTTCCGATGACCATCGTAGGGAAGGGCTGTAACAGCTCCCCGGAGAGGAGAAGTCGGTGACCGACCTCGGTCATTAAGCGCCCCCAAGTGGTAGCGCCCTGCCAGCAATCTTGGGTCGTGCGACGCTCTCCTGCCTTCACAGTGATTGACCGCCGGCCTGTGTCAGCGATCGAAAGAGCCTCGCCAGGTGAGCCACGACGAGGTCGTAGCCGTCATGTGGGTTCCCACCCGGCTCCACTTGGTACAGGTCCCTGCGCACCTCGACCATGACCGACGTCACCTCAGGGGTTCGGCCGAGGTGGCTGAGCGGCACGTACGTGCCTGCGAACGGCGTGTCGGTGGCGATGTCCCAACCGCTGCCCGCGAATGCCTCCGTCACCGCTTCGACGAGATGCGTCGGGGCGTGGAAGGGGTCGGTCCCAATACAGATCCCGGGGCGATGGGCACCGTGGTCGAGCTCGTACGGCAACGGGCTGCTCGGGAACGAGTGGAGGTCGACGATCACCGCCCGCCCACGGGCGGACAGCGTCTGGTCGACCAGTGCGGTCAGCGCGGCCGCGTACGGGTGGAACCATCGGGTGACGAGCCGCTCGTCGCGTCCCGGGTCCTCGACCCGCAGCCGGCGCCCGGCGGAGGTCGACAGATACACGGCACCCATGCCTACGGCCTCCATCGGCTCGTCGGGACCGATGAAGCGCTCCGGGTCAATGAGCAGGCGGGACGCCCTGTTGGCGAACACGGCGGCCGGAGCCTCGGCACGAGCGAGACCGTCGAACGACAGACGGTCGGTGAACCAATCCGTCATACGTGCGAGCTCGACATCGAGTCCGACGTCGTCGAGGAGGAGGTCCCGACGTGCTCCGTCAGGGATCCAGGTGCCGGCGTGCGGGACGTGGACAATGAGTGGTGACGGCCCGGCTCCGACGTGTGTGATCGACCAGGCAGGCTCCCCGTTCTCGGACCGGTCACTGCTCATGGTGGAGACTCCTGTCGGCCAGGTAGAGGGCGCCGAGGCTCAGGCCGGTGGCGGCCAGTGCCTCGTTCCGCCGTGAGGTCGGCATCTGGTGGACGGCGGCAGCTTCGATGATCGTCGGTGGTCTCCCCCATTTGTCTTCCAGAAGGGCGGCGATCTCCGCGGGGACCTCTTCGATGAGCCCCAGGCCGTACACGGCCCCGTTCAACTGCCCCCCAAAGTGGCGGGCCGGAAGGAGTTCAGGCGGGACATCTCTGGGGGCGTCCGCGGGGATGGCAAAGCTGATGTCAGTGCTCATGTTGCTCTCCAATCGCTCTAGCAGGACCACCGATGCCCGAGGGCCGGTTGGCTAGGGAGTCAACGAGCTAGGTCTCTCGTCCCTGATCTGGATTAGGAAGGCCCATTGTATCGGGCTGGTGAATCTCTGTGCAGCCCGGTGATTCGGTGGCAGAAGTGGCATTCCTCTGCTGCTCTCCTCTGCAGTTAGCCTTCGGGTTACAGAGGCACGGATGCTCCGGCGTCATGACGGAAGCCGTTCTGGCCCGCGATCGACAGGGGCTCATCCATGGCCGACCGTCTGCTTACTCCGTCGAAGATCACGGCGTGGCTGGACTGCACCCACTACCTGACGCTGCAGCACCGAGTGGAGGCCGGCACGATCCCGCCACCGAGCTCGGTGTTCGGGTCAATGGCGAAGTTGCTGGTCGACAAGGGCATCCAGCACGAAGCGGCCTGCCTGGCCGAATACCGGGTTCGGGGACTCGACGTCTACGAGGTACCACCCAAGCGTGACGGCGAGTCGTTCGCCTCGTGGGTGGAGCGAGTGGGCAATCCGATGGACGCCGGTCACGACGTCATCTATCAGATGCCATTCCTCCACGACGGGGTGCGGGGCGTGGCCGACTTCCTCGTCAGGGTCGAAAAGCCTGGTCTGGGCTTCAGTCGATACGAGCCGGTCGACGCCAAGCTGGCCCGTTCGGATGCGAAGCCTGGACACGTGCTCCAACTCTGCTTCTACGCCGATGCCATCGAGGCGGTTACCGGTCTTCCGCCCGAGCACCTCCACCTGTGGCTCGGATCCGGGGAGACGGAGTCACTCGTGGCTGTGGAGTTCCAGCCCTACTGGCGCCGGCTGCGGTCACAGCTGACCTCCCTGCTGGACGAGAAGGCAGGTGGCTCGGTCACCGTTCCCGAACCATGTGCCCACTGTGACTTCTGCGAGTTCCAGGACGCCTGCTCTGACGTGTGGCGGGAGAGCGACTCGCTCCACTACGTCGCCGGCATCCGAGGCGAAGACCGGCTGGCGCTGGAGGGGGCCGGCGTGGGCACGATGGACCTGCTGGCACGGCGGCGGGATCCGGTCGACGGCGTGAGAGGTGAGCGGCTGGACCGCCTGGTCGAGCAGGCCGGCCTCCAGGTGAGTGCACGATCGGATGGGGAGGGTGCGCCGCACTACGAGGTCATCGAGCCGTCCGAGGATCCGACTTGGGGGCGCGGCTTCGAACTTCTGCCCGAACCCGACGCGGGCGACGTGTTCCTCGACTTCGAGGGAGACCCGTTCTGGCGGGCCGACGTTGGCCTGTTCTTCCTCTTCGGGCTCATCGCCCGGGATGCTTCCGGCACCTGGGACTACGAGGCGTTCTGGTCCCATGACAGAGATGAGGAGGCATCGGCCACTGAGGACCTGATCGGGTTCCTGATCGACAGGCGGGAGCGGTTCCCTTCGATGCACGTCTACCACTACAACCACACCGAGCGCTCGGCCCTGGAGCGCCTGACGGCGGACCACGGGGTGGGGGAGGCAGCACTCGAAAGACTCGTCGAGACCGGCCTCTTCGTCGACCTGATGCCGGTGGTCCGGAACTCGGTGCAGATCGGCGTCGAGTCCTACGGGCTCAAGCACCTCGAGCGGGTGACGGGCTACCAGCGGGGCACGAGATCGACGAGGGTGCCGGGGCAATCGTCGAGTACGAGCAGTACATGGTCGACGGCGACGACGATCGACTCGACCGCATCGCCTCCTACAACGAGGACGACGTCCGGTCGACGTTGACCCTCAGGGACTGGCTGGTCGGACTGCGGCCGGACGACCTCCCCTGGCGGACGTCGGTATTCGAGCCCGGGGAGGACTTCCCGGAACTCGACGCACAGGTCGAGGCACTGAATGCGTTCGGACCGGAGTCGGAGGAACACCTCCTCGGCGATCTGCTGGGCTACTGGCTGCGGGAGCGGCGTGCCCAGAAGGCGCCGAAGCTGGCCAAGTCCGCTTGGGACACCTCGCTCCTGATGGAGGATCCGGAGGTCATCGCCGGGCTCGCGTTCCAGGGGATGGTCGCCCGCACCGGCAAGAGCGGGAAGCGACTGGAAAGGGACGGGGCGAAGTTCAGCTTGCCCGAGCAGGAACTGAGTTCGAAGTTCGATGGTGGCGGATCGGCCTCGGTCCTCTTCGGGACTCCGGACGGAATGACCGGGTATGCATCGGTCTCACATCTGGACCGGGACCGACACGAAGTCGTGCTCACCTGGAGCGAGCGCTGCGAGGAACTCGGCGTCATCCCCACCGCCGTGGCGTTCGACGACTGGGTCAGCCCGCGACCGAAGCCCGAAGCGCTTTCCGATCTTGCGGCCAAGGTGCTGGACCCAGGAGCAAATGGCGGCCCGAACGAGGTTTCGATGGCGCTACTTCGTCGTGAGCTGCCGCGATTCGAGGAAGGGGCGGACCCCGACGGCGGTGTCTTCACCGACGATGTGGAGTCGATCACCCGGTGGGCCGTTCACCTCGACCAGAGCTATGTGGCCATCCAGGGGCCTCCCGGAACCGGCAAGACGTATCGCGGGGCTCACATCGTCCACGCCCTGATCTCCTCGGACAAGCGTGTGGGCATCACGGCGATGAGTCACAGTGCGATCGACAATCTGCTGGCGGAGATCGTGGATGTATTCGCCGACCATGGCGATGCCGCCCGCCTTCAATGCGTCAGGAGGGACCGGAAGCCGTCTGACGGTGGCATTCCCGGGGTGACGTATGCCACCGGAAACGCACCGTGCGCCCGGGGTGAGTTCAACCTGGTGGCGGGGACGACGTGGCTCTTCGCCGGCAAAGACATGAAGGACGCACCGGTGGACGTCCTCATCGTCGACGAGGCCGGACAGCTGGCCCTGGCCGACGCATTGGCCGCGTCCCGGTCGGCGAGGAATCTGATCCTGCTGGGTGATCCGCTCCAGCTCCCGCAGGTGTCACAGGCCTCCCACCCGGTTGGGGGCGGCCTGAGCGTGCTCGAGCACGTAATGGGTGAGGACAGGACCCTTCAGCCCGACCGAGGGGTGTTCTTGACGGAGACCTGGCGGATGCACCCCGACATCTGCCGGTTCATCTCGGACGAGATCTACGAGAGTCGCCTCCACAGCCACCCGAGCTGTGCGATTCAAGCCACAGGATTCGGTACCGGGCTCCGATGGCTGGAGGCAGATCATGCCGACCGCTCGACGGAGTCCGAGGAAGAAGCGGAGATCGTCAGATCGGTCATCTGCGATCTGCTGGGCACCACCTGGACTGACAAGGACGGCATCACAGCCCCCATCACCGTCGACGACATCATGGTGGTCGCTCCCTATAACGACCAGGTGAGGCTGATCAGCGAGACTCTCAAGGCCGATGCCCCTACACGGGGCGTCCGCGTCGGGACGGTCGACAAGTTCCAGGGCCGGGAAGCGCCGGTGGTCTTCTTCACCATGACGACCTCGAGCGCCGAGGACATGCCCCGTGGTCCCGAATTCCTCTTCTCGCGCAACCGGCTCAACGTGGCCGTCAGTCGGGCCCGGTGCCTGGCGTATCTGGTCTGCACCGAGCGACTCCTGAACAGTCGGGCCCGGTCCGTAGATGAGATGCGGCTCCTCTCCGCCTTGTGCGCCTTCGTCGAGCACGCTCGAAGCTGACAACCCACTTGCCGAACGCAGGAGCTCGCCGGACCTCAGCCTCCATGGCTGAGGACATGATTGATTGAGGAGTTCTCAGCCAGCGAAGCTGAGTGCCGATTTCCCCACCTTCCGTCCGTCAGGTATCGATGAAGAATCCGTGCGCGACCGTCACGCTTGGCTCAATTCGGCACCTGATGTGATCAGACGACCTCTCCGCTGGAAGCGACCTCAGTCAGAAGTCCATGTGGATGTCGCCGCCCAGGCCACCGCTGCCATCATCTCGTCGGACCTGGGTCGGATCGCGAATACGTCGCTATTCAGCCAGCGGGCGTCGTTCGCGCGGACATGGTGACGAAGTCCCGCGCCCAGGCCGGGTCGAAGAACGTCGCCGGCCCTTGCATGGTGTCGGCGAGCAGTCGGGTGCCGTTGCCTGGAGCGGCAACCCCGCCCGGGTCGATCGGGTCGTAGGTGACTAGGAAGGTCCAGGATGGGTTGATGTCGAGCTCCATTCCGCGCACGACGCCGGCGTGTACGAGGAGCTGGGCGAGCTGGAGGGGTGCGAGCAATGGCCCTGTCGCGTACACAAGCGCGCCGTCGGCGGTGACGCCAACCCCGGACCGCCATTGCTGTTCGACACTGGGGACCGAGTGCGCGCACGAAGTCGCACCGCAGGTGTTTCCCCATGACTGCCAGTCGGGGCCCGCCGCCTGCGCCGTCGGCTGGCCCCCTTCGACAAGCGGCATGAGGTTCTGGCGGACGCTTACGACGTCCGAGGTCATCGACACGTCGTTGCCCCACGCACCGACGTTGACGGTCCCGTTCGCATAGATGACCAGCGACGCCGCCCCGGTCACCAGCGGGACGACGACCCGTCCCTCGGTGAAGTAGCCGCCACCGGCGGTGTCCATGAGGAAGCCGCCGTTGAATGCTGCCACCAGCGATGCCGCCTGCGCCGGCTCGATCGGCGCCGTGTAGAGGTAAGGCCCACCGCCCGGACTCTTCGAGCCGGAGTAGAGCAGCGCAGATAGCAGATGGGTGTCCATCCAGGCGATCCCGGCCGGCTGTGAGCTTCCTGGCGGAACCAACGTGGTCTCGTAGACCGATGGGACTCCACCGACGAGACGTCCGGCGGGATGCCAGCCGCCCTCACCAGGGGCGGCGAGCGCGTTGAATGGCGGCAGTGCCGTGGGCACGGGCAACGGCGTTCCGAGGCCACCTGCCTCCCGGCTTCCGGTGCGCGACGGCACTGTTGTCGTCGACCGCTCTGGGGCCGTCGTGCTCGTATGCTCCCGCGTCTGTGTGGTCGGCTTCCCGATGCCCGCCGTTGACCCGCCCGAGCTGCAGGACGCGAGGGCCACGGCCACGACCACCAGCACTGACTGACCCATGCAGCTCGCCCAGCCGGGACGAACGGGGACGAAGGCCATGGGCCCAGGTTAGGGAGCGCGTCCTCACAAGGACAGGGCCTGGTCGTCCACACGTTGAACGGGACCCGGTGCCGGTGCCTTGGAAGGTCCTCAGCTGCCAAGGCTGGGGACATCGTCATGAATCCAGATCTCACCTTCGACAGGTGAGCCTGTCGATCGTGCGACAGATGGAGCTCAGTCGAGCGCCTTGGCCAGCAGTTCCTGGAGCTCGACTCGCTCGTGACGGGTGAGCAGCGCCAGGACCTCGTCCTCGACGCTCTCGATCCCTTTTTCGGCATTGTCGAACGCCCGCAATCCCTCATCCGTGATCTCGACCAGGTGCCGGCGACGGTCGGCCGGATCACGACGGCGGAAGGCGAACTCCTTTGACTCGAGGTCGTTCAGCAGCAGCACGAGATTGTTGGCATCGATGCATAACATCTCGCTGAGCTCCTGCTGGGGGATCGGGCTGTGGTCGCGCAGCATGGCGAGTGTGGCGAACTCCTTCACGCGCATACCCAGCAGCTCTTCTGACGTGCGTCGGTAGATGAGCCTCGACAGCTGGGTCACCAGGACCGTCACCCCGGGTGCTGTGCTCTTCGACATCGGCCGAATCATAGCCGAATCCCTCCTGAAGTGATGACTACCACCGTAGCTTGACACTCACTAGATCAGTGACTATCAATCGTCAGGGGAACCTGTACCCCCAGAGACCGAGGAAGCTCCCATGCCGTCGTCCATCCGCGGTTTCGTCCATGAGCGTCGCCGTTGGGTCGCCCTGATCGTCGTCTGCTTCGCGATGTTGATGAACACGCTTGACCAGACGATCGTGAACGTGGCGTTGCCCACCATCCAGCACGATCTGCACTTCACCCAGGCGTCGCTCGCCTGGGTGATCGACGCCTACCTGATCACCTTTGCCGGGGCCCTCCTGCTGGCCGGTCGACTCGGCGACCTCATCGGGCGGAAGAGGGTCTTCCTGGTCGGTCTGGCGCTGTTCACGCTGGCCTCGGCTGCCTGTGGCGCCGCCGACACACAGGCCCTCCTCATCGGGGCCAGATTCGCCCAGGGGCTGGGGGCCGCGCTCTCGTCGTCCGTCATCCTGGCGATCATCGTCGCCGACTTCCCCGTCCCCGCGGAACGGGCCAAGGCGATGAGCTCGTACATCATCGTGGCGGTGGGTGGCGGGTCGCTGGGCCTCCTGGTCGGGGGGTACGTGACCCAGGCGCTGAGCTGGCACTGGATCTTCTTCATCAACATCCCCATCGGCATCGCCACGTTCGTTGTAGGAGCCGCGCTGATCGACGAAAATGCCGGACTCGGGGTTCGGGCGGGACTGGATGTCGGCGGTGCCGTGCTGAGCACCGGGGGACTGATGCTGGCGGTCTATGCCATCGTCAGCTCGAGCCAGTACGGGTGGCGCTCGCCCCACACCCTGGTGTTCGGCGCGGGAGCCATCGTCGTGCTCGCCGGATTCGTCCTCCTCGAGAGCCGGCTGGCCCATCCGATGATTCCCCTGGACGTCATGAGATCCCCGGGTCTGCTGACCTCGAGTCTGATCCGAGTGCTGATGGTCGTGGGCATGTACAGCACGTTCTTCATCGGCGTGCTCTACTTCCAGCACGTGCTGGGCTACGACCCCGTCGTCACCGGCCTGGCATTCCTACCCCAGACGCTCATGGTGGCAGTGATGTCCGCCGGGGTCACCGTCCGCATCATGGGCAGACTCGGGCCCAAGGCCACGGCGCTCATGGGCCTGCCGGTGGTGGCCGTCGGGCTCGCACTGTTCGTCTGGTCCGGTCCCCACACGGCCTACTTCCCCCAGATCTTCGCGGCGGTGCTGCTGATCGGCTTCGGGGCGGCAACGGCGTTCACGCCCCTGCTGACCATTGCCCTGGCCGGGGTCCCCGCCAAGGATGCGGGTATCGGTTCGGGCGTCGTCAACGTGTCCCAGCAGGTGTCGGGAGCGCTCTCGGTCGCGATCCTCGGAGCCGTCTCTGCCGGCCACACGACCTCGCTGCTCGCCTCGGGACGTTCGGCCGTCGATGCCCTGGACGGTGGGTACCGACTCGCCTTCATCGTCGCCCTGGTCAGTGTTCTGGTGGCCATGGTCCTCGGAGCCCTCATCCTCAGGCGGCCCAGTGCTCCACCAGGAGCCCCCCCGGTCGTCGACGAGCTCTTCGAGGCGGAAGCCGAGACGCTGATCGTCGAGATCATGTGAGCGCTCGGCCCGTCGCCGTCGACGAGCACGGCAGCCTGACCAGTCCTGGCGGTGTCAACCGATTTCTGAGCAGACTCGATTCCGAGGCTTCGGACGCTGATCGCTGCCGAGCCTGTGCCCAGCCTCCCAAGCTGAGGACGTACTCGGCGGATGATGGCCTGTTGGCGGCGAACCGAAACGACCCGCTTGCTGCCCACGGATGCAGGCGCGGAGTCGACCTCAGCGCGCATGAATGGCTCCACCATCCCCGTCTCATGGGCCACACAAGGAGCGAACCACCTCTACGGCGCGCATCAAGGGGTGGCCTCCAGTTGCCTCAGCGAAATTCAGGATGCAGCGCGCTTGCTCGATGGTGACTGCTGGCCCGCCGCACCTCTGCTCTTGGATGCTGGTCCTGCGTGGGAGCCAGACACGCTCTTCATGTCCCTGGCGAGCCGCGACGCAAACGCTCTCGCCGCGACGAGGTCTGTATGGTTCGGCCTGCCCTTGTTGAGTCCGCCGACAAGTTGCAGAGGCCCCAAGTTGTCGAAGCCCCGGCAGGAGAACGTGCCGACGACGCGGTAGCCCTTCGAACGGAGCAGGCGACTCAGTACCAGGACAGCGGGGCGCCAAAGGGGTTCGGGACCCCCGCTGGTGGCAAACAGAAAGGCTGGTGTGCCCTGCACCTTCGGCAAGGAGCGGGCGAATCGCCACAGCCGGGCGTGGAACATCATTCCGTAGATGCCCGAACCGATCCCCACGAGGTCATAGCCGGCCACGTCATTGGGAGCTATCTCTTCGGGTTCCACGACTGCCGCGCCCAAGACTTCGCCGATGGCTTCGGCCACCTGTCTCGTATTGCCCTCAGAAATGGAAACACACACCACGAGCGCAGTCATCGGCGCCTCCTCTCGATTGACCCATCTCCAGCTTCGCGCTCGTCCGCCGGATCGGACAGGGCCGAACGTCCCCGCAATCCGCCCGCAGCGCCTCGCCGTCGAGGTTCGAGTCCTCCCCACCCGCAAGACTCCCTCCGCCAAACTGGAATTGACCTGTCTAGACCTGCGTGGTCCAGTGACGAAGGTGCCACTGGACCTCGCTTCAAGTGGCTAAGCACCGGAGCTGTGTCCTCAGCTGGCTGAGGTGAGGACATCCCGCCTCGATCGGGGTTGGAGTCCCGTTGCCTCCTTTCGTTGTGCAGATGCAACATCCTGATTGTGGATGCATTGGCCTGGGATCCCCGGAGACTGTTCCCTGTCATGCCAGACAGGACGTGCGCATAGATCGACAGCGGCCGCCGCCTTCGCCGCCGGCGTCTATTCCGCAAGTCAGGTCCGAGGCGGCTCAACTCGTTCCACGGTGTCGATTCGATCAATGGCCTTGTCGAATGACGCCACGCGGCAGACCTCGGTGGACTCGGCACTCGCAACGAGATAGGCCACAGCGAAGTCGAGTCGATCGGTCTCGTAGACCTCGACCGAGCGGAGTAGTAGTGCGGGATCGACACACACGATGGAGTCGAACGCGATCAACGAGCGGATCGCCTCGGCCACCTGGCCACGAGGCGCCTCGTAGAAGGATTCCAAGACGTAGACCGTCTCGGCGACGACGAGATCCGCCAGAAGAAGGCCACGTTCCGTAGCGAGATAGCGAGTGGCCCGCTGTGCCATGTCCGGCGGCTCGCCCGTCAGGTGCCGAACGAGAATGTTCGTGTCGACGAAGGCGCTCACCTTCAGGGTGCGGCTCGCCCAGAACGTGTACGTCGAAGCACCTCGTCCCAGGCCACGTTCCGCTTTGCTGCCGGCACTCGAATCGACCCCGCCAGATCCAAGAAGTCAGGCGTGCGCGCGACGACGGCTCGATTGCCCTCGACCCGGAAGACGATCTCGTCACCCTCCTTGATGCCGAGGGCCTCTCGCACCGCCTTGGGCACCGTCACCTGCCCCTTCGACGTCACCTTTGCTGCAGCATCCATCGTCGTGCTCCTTAACATCAATGGAAAGTAAGGATAGCACGGACTGTTCCTCCAGGCTTTAGCGCACGACGTACTCAGCTCCGCGGCTGAAAATGCCTTTGATTCAGTCCTCAGCTTTGCAGGCTGAGGACGCGGGGCTGTCAGGGGCTCATAGTGGACGGTTTCGAGCGGAGCGATCACCTGGTAAAGCGCTGGGGTCTGTGGCACGTTCAGTTGACGAAGTCAACAACCTGCAGCAGGCCCCCCTGGTGAGCTGCCGACAAACCCGCCCGACCAGGGCGGGCGGCGCCAAAACGAGCACCACTTTCCACTGTGTTGCTCTCCACTTCCCACATTGCTGTCGGCGCACGCAGCGGTAGCAATCCGCATCGCGCCGGCGTCGGGTGAGATCCTCTTGGATCGGCAGGAGCTGCCTGCGGTGTGGTTGGCTGTGCCTATGGACTATCGCCCGCTCGGAACAACCGGCCTACAAGTCAGTCAGCTCTGCCTCGGAGCCATGATGTTCGGTGCGTGGGGCAACCCGGATCACGACGACTCGGTGCGCATCATCAACCGGGCCGTCGACGCCGGCATCAACTTCATCGACACCGCCGACATGTACTCAGTCGGTGAGTCCGAGGTGATCGTGGGCAAGGCTCTCGCGGGTCTCAAGCGAGAGAACATCGTCCTCGCAACCAAGGTGCACGGACCCATGGGGAGCGACCCCAATGCCCAGGGCAATTCCCGACGCTGGGTGATTGCCGAGTGCGAAAACAGTTTGCGCCGCCTCGGGACCGATTACATCGACTTGTATCAGATCCACCGGCCTTCTCCTGAAACCGACATCGACGACACCGTCGGTGCATTGAGCGATCTCGTCCGGGCTGGCAAGATCCGGTACGCTGGGAGTTCCACGTTTCCCGCGTACCAGGTGGTCGAGGCGCAGTGGGTGGCAGAGCGCCGTGTCCGAGAGCGCTTCAGGACCGAACAGCCCCAGTACTCCATCCTGGCGCGGGGCATCGAGGCCGATCTTCTGCCTGTCTGCCAGCAGTACGGCATGGGAGTGCTCAGCTGGAGTCCATTGGCCGGCGGATGGCTCTCGGGTGCCTTCGGGGACGGCAAGGAGAACACCTCCCGGCGGTCGGCCATGCTGCCGGAACGCTACGACCTCTCCTTGCCCACAAACCAGCAGAAGCTCGCCGCAGTCATCGAGATCCAGCAACTGGCCGATGACACCGGCCTCTCGCTCATCGAACTGGCGCTCGCTTTTGTTCTGACCCATCCAGCGGTCACCTGTCCGATCATCGGGCCGCGCACCATGGAGCAACTCGAATCCCAACTTCCGGCTGCAGCCATCTCCCTCGATGGTGATGTCCTTGATCGAATTGACGGAATCGCAACCCCTGGCCAAAACGTAGGCGGCGCGGACCCCGGGTGGACGCCGCCGTCGATAGCGGACAAGCGCAGGCGCCGGCGCTAGTCCGATGACCCTGCTGCATTGAGCCGCTCCATCGGACTTGACGAATTGCATGGGCCGAGAATTCCGTAATGTTGGGTTGACCCGTCCTTGCTCGCACGACGTGTTCAGTTTTGTGCGCTGAGCACGTGTCCCCGGCCACTCAGCCTTCCAAGCTGAGTACTGGTTTCAATTGATGAGTTTTTCCATGCTGGGACGAGAGGAGCCGTCTTCTGCTTCAAGAGCGGAAGACACTCGAGTGCCGTCCGGCTCGATGCGCATGGCAGTCTTGGTGCTCGCGGAAGTTGCCTGCCCCACAACGGCACTTATCTTCAGCCCGAA
>PLHF01000092.1:0-4070 GCA_003138855.1 Acidimicrobiaceae bacterium
GTGGCGGAAGGGTGGTCCCATGTTCGTGGCGGAAGGGTGGTCCCATGACGGTGGCGGATGACAAGGTGAACTCGGTCAGAATCGAGTGCGGTGAGACGGCGGGAAGGCGAGGCATGACGGAGCTGCTGGGCTGGCAGCCTGATCCTTCTGGGCAGCATGAGTTCCGGTACTACTACGAAGGCGGGCCTACGACGTGGGTAAGCAGCGGCGGCGTGGTATCGAGCGACATATCCTCCGGTATCCAGGGGCGTCTGAAACCGACTGAGAACGTCCCCGAATCCCATCAGAACGTCTCAGCAGCACCAGTTGCAACCGGTGCCCAGCCCGCCGCCTCTATCGATTCGGCAGAGGGCTGCTACACCGATCCGACCGATTCATCACCTCTTCGCTTTTGGGACGCCCCAGGATGGCCTGAAGAGGCGATCACATCTGCCTCAGTCCCCAAAAGAGATGAATGGCTTCAACAGCCCACCGAGCATTCAACGGGAACCGCAGCTGCTGATCGGCCTGATCAACCAAACCAACTTTCCTCGGATGGGTACCTCGACTCTCGAAGCGGTGAAGGCTGGCAAGACGCATCATCAGCGAGAGTGCCGCAGCGAACGGCATGGAGTGCTGTCTTCATCTTCGGCGGTGCCACCTACCTGCTCGGGGAAAGCGTCGATGCGCAGCTCGTAGGAATCTGGGATCGGAGTGGAACGGAGAGGCCTCCTGTGGAGAGCTGGGATAGAAGCTCGGTTGGGAGGGATGGCGCTGTCGCGAGGTTCATCGAGCTCGAACCGGATGGCGAAGGGTTGGAAGCGCCTCTCGTATGCACCTGGTTCACGCAACCCGGTGGCAAGCCATTGCCGGGACTCCACCATCGGACGGAAGGTGATACTGCTGCCACACGCCTGCGTGGGGCTGACCGAAGGCGCCAGCAATCCTTGGCAGGTCAACTCAGAACGGGGGTCATTGCCAGCGGCCACTTGAGAGTCATCACACCTAACACTTCATTGTGGGAAGGCGAACGAGCGATTGTCCAGTACGGGGCGCGCCGACTGAAAGTTGTCGAAACGTCGTTTACCCAACCCGGTCGGAAGCATGTTGTTGGCGGAGCTGCACTCGGCGGGGTACTGGCCGGACCTCTCGGCGCACTGGGTGGGGCCGCCACGTCCAAGGCCCAACCTCGGAACATGGTGAGGACCGAACGGAAGATCGTCAACAACGGAGCGCTGATCTTCACGGACCACAGACTCCTCTTTGTCAGTAGCCGCAAGCACTTTTCCCCTCAATCGCACTTGACAATCAAGTACGGAGAGGTTTCGAGGGCACTATTCACAACCCGGCAGTTTCTTCAAGTCAGGCGGATGCAACTCACCCTTTCATTCAAGAACCTCCGGCCTGAAGAAACCTTCATCATCGATGGCACCGAGATCGACGACGCCATGGCTTACTACAACGGCATCGTGAGATTCCACAATGACCGTCCTGACGGCTGACGTTCAGGAGGCGATGAAAACCGGGATGCCATCTCGGGATGAAGTTTCATGAGGGGGTCGTGATTGACTGGTATATGCGCTCCGGAACCCAGTGGCCGATCAAGGTTCACCTGAGACGTCGGCCAGGACCATGAGGCGTGGCTGCTCGATGGAGAAGACCGTTCTCCGGTAACCCCCCGAACCCTCAATGAGCAGCTCTCGAACGCGGACTTCCAGGATCTGCATCGGTCCCTCTCCGGCCTTTCTGCTGACGTATCGTTACCGGTCTTCAAGGACCTGGGCGTGAGGTGATTGACGGGCACTCCTCCCTCACCCGAGATTCAGCCAGCTCCCGGAACCCGGGGGCCCGGCGGAGCAGACCACAGGTCTGGGGGGGGTGACCATCGGACATGTATCCTGTCGGCTCTTGCGAAAGGGGGCATCCGAAATGATCATCGGCATCGTCGGAATGGGAACGGTCGGGCGTGCGATGCGCCGGCTTTTCGATCCCTATGCAGAGATCGTCGAGTTCGATACCGCCACCTCGGACAACTACCCACTCGAGCAGTTGTCCCGCTGCGACTTCGTCGTCATTTGCGTCGATACCCCGATGGCCGCCGATGGCTCGTGCGACACCTCCAACGTGGACGCTTCCGTGGCCGCCATTCCCGTCGACCGGATTCTGATCAAGTCCTCCGTTGCGCCCGGCACGACCGATCGATTGGTGGTTGAGACGGGCAAGCAGATCTGCTTCTCGCCCGAGTACGTCGGCGAAGGCACCTATGTCGACACAAGCTGGGGTCAGCGGGCCGAGGACGTACCATTCCTTGTCCTGGGAGGAGCGCCCGCAACCAGGACCTGGTTTCTGGATCGCCTCGTCGGAATCCTCGGTCCGGCCAAGATGTACTACCCGTGCAGCGCGATCGAGGCCGAGGTGATCAAGTACATGGAGAATGCGTTCCTTGCGACCAAGGTGGCATTCGTCAACGAGTTCTACGAGATCTGTCGCGCTCTGGGCGCGGACTGGCACACTGTTCGGGAAGGCTGGCTTCTTGACCCCCGGATCGGTCGCTCCCATTCAGCCGTATTCCCGGATCGGCGAGGCTTCGACGGGAAGTGCCTCCCGAAGGACGTCCACGCCATCGTGGCTGCGACCACTGCCGCCGGGTATGACCCGCGGCTCCTCGCCGAGGTCCTGGCCTCCAACGAACGACACAGGAGCCAGGCTTGAGCGGCGTCAGAACACATGACCAGGTGGGTTGGACGGGGGATCATTCCGTATCGGGGTGCTGCCCTCACTCCGCTACTCCTGATCTTGACGATTGGGTATTCGTCGGCGCGAAGGTTCTGGTGTGACGGGTAGATCGAAGGCTCTGCCGAGCCATCATGATGTGTCTCGGACGAGCAGTCCCAACGGGGTTCGAACCCGTGTCTCCACCTGGAGATGGCGAGGCCGTTGAACGCACGGTATCGCATGCTGGTCGGTCGGTCGGTCCGTCGGTCGGTCGGTCGGTCGCAAATTCGCACGCCATTTGGTGGAGTCCAGCAGGAGGCGAGGCTGGCTGGTCCACCTTGGGACGCCTTGGAGCGGACTGTTGGGTGAAATGTTGGGCCTTTCGAAGCACCTTGCCGACCAACCACATGTGAATCTGCAAAGGAGGCTGAACGATGTTGCAAGTGCCAGAAATCTGGGTGATGAGATTGCGGGGCCTAGCTAGGCCACGCCGGGAGCATCGTTCACAAGCAACAGGGTGCCACATTGCGTGGCTTATCTCCGGCAGCGTTCTCTCTCTACTGACCGACTCCGGATGCAATCCGGAAGATGGCTGGTAGATATCGTTGATTTCGATCCACCCCCCGGGGCTCCGGGGCACCTTGGTGGCGGTAGCCCTCGGGGGCTATCGGGATGCTTGGAGACGGAGCCGAGTGTCCGTGGACAGCGATGTAGCATGATTGTGGCATACTAATGGCATGGCCAGGATCCGTGTCAGTACCACCGTCGACGAAGAACTGCTTCAAAACGCTCGCCGAGTCTGCAAGGGGAAACCAGACTCTGCGCTGATCGACGAAGCCTTCGAGGCCCTCCTCACCCGACACCGTGCCGCAGAACTGGATGCCAGCTACGCCGCGTACGACGAGCACCCAATCGACGAGTCCGACGAATGGGGAGATCTGGCGTCGTTCCGTGAGGCTGCGGCTGCCTCGTGAGTCCGCTTCCGTCCCGCGGAGAGATCTGGTGGTGCGAGTTGGCCGACATTGGCCGACGGCCGGTCGTGGTCCTAACCCGCGACGTGGCCATCCCTCGAATGCGACGCGCCCTGGTCGCCCCTTGCACCACCACGATCAGGGGCCTGCCGAGTGAAGTGCTCCTGGAGCCCGGAGACGATCCCGTGCCGCGGCGGTCGGTGGTCAATCTCGATTCTGTTGAGAGTGTTGCAGTGAGCGTGTTGGTCGAACGACTCGGGCGCCTCGCCGACGCGCGCATGCAAGAGGTATGCGCGGCCCTGGAGGTTGCAGTCGACTGCCATGCCTGATTGCACCCTCACCCCGGTCCATGAGCCGGCGATACCGACCACTGCGTCCGTGGATCGCCCTCCGGTGCGCTTGCAT
>PLHF01000092.1:4125-4524 GCA_003138855.1 Acidimicrobiaceae bacterium
ACGCCCTGGAACAGACTTGTTGGGTGGAATGTTGGGTTTTCCGGTGGGCGCCGACGTCGCTCCGCGCCGCACCAGCGCTACGTCAGTCGGCACCCGCGATCCGGTTTCGTAGTACACTTCTCCCGTGGAGATTCTCCATTCGGCCTTTCGCCACGGCGTCCAGGCCGACGACATGCAGCACGTCCTAAAGAACGCCTTGGTCATCGAAGAGGTCGCCGACGATCCGATCCGGTATCTGGTGCTCGGGCCCGACCGATCGGGGGAACCTCCTCGAACTGGTGGTAATGGATCGGCCGCAGGGTCCTGCGGTCATCCACGCGATGGCCATGACAGAGCAGTACCGACACCTCTTGCCAAAGGGATGGAAGCCACAGTGACGACACACGGAACGAGAGCAGA
>PLHF01000092.1:4609-39675 GCA_003138855.1 Acidimicrobiaceae bacterium
CTGAGCAGTCCCAACGGGGTTCGAACCCGTGTCTCCACCTTGAGAGGGTGGTGTCCTAGGCCTCTAGACGATGGGACCCTGTCGAGCCGCCCCTCCCGGAGCGGCCCACTGTATGCTCCAGCGGAGCAGCCGTACCACAGCGCCCCGAGCGGGGGCGCTGCATGCGCTCGGGGGGGAGGGCTCGAACCTCCAACCTCGTGAACCAGAATCACGCGCGCTGCCAGTTGCGCCACCCCCGAATGGGCGAACGGCCAATTTAGCCGACCTGGACCCGTCCGGAGACGGCCACCCCCAGGAGCCCGCGGACCCGACCTTTGCTGTTCTCCCACAGTTCGTCCGTCCAGGCTCGCACCCCCGGCCGCCGACCGTCCCTCCCTACGAACGACCCCCGATGAGTGCGGTACGGGGGGTGGTCCGACGGTGGGCGGGGCGGTACACCGTGGACAGCAACGATTGCCTCTACTATCGCCACGAGGCCGCCGACGCCGTGTGAGTGGCCAACCGGCGGCCGGGGGAGGGAAATGACCCTCTTCCCCGCCATCGCCGAGCAGACGTGGGGAGAGGTGACCCGATGACCCAGCCGATCAGGATGGTCGCCCTCGACATGGCCGGCACCACCGTGGCCGACGGCGGTGCGGTGGAAGAGGCCTTCCAGCGCGCCCTCGACGCCGTCGGGCTCACCGCCGGCGGTCTGACGGACGATCCGCAGACCTACATCCGCCGGACGATGGGCCAGTCCAAGATCACCGTGTTCACCGAGTTGCTCCAGGGCGACCGCCACCTGGCCGAGCACGCCAATGTCGCCTTCGAGTCCGCCTTCGACCAGGCGGTGGACCGGGGGGAGGTCTCCGCCGTCCCCGGCGCCGAGGCGACCTTTGACGCCCTGCGGGATGCGGGCATGCGGGTCTGCCTGACCACCGGCTTCTCCCCTGGCACCCGCGAGCGCATCCTGGCGGCCCTCGACTGGCAGGGCAAGGTGGACCTCGCCCTGTCCCCGGCCGACGCCGGCCGGGGACGGCCGTGGCCGGACATGATCCTCACCGCACTACTGCGACTGAGGATCGACGATGTCGCCCAGATCGCGGTGGTCGGCGACACCACGAGCGATCTGCTGGCCGGGACCAGGTCGGGAGCGTCGATGGTCATCGGGGTCCTGACCGGCGCCCACTCGAGGGAAGAGCTGGCCCGTGCCCCGCACACCCACCTGATCGACTCGGTCGCCGATCTCCCCGCGCTGCTGATCCGCTAGGAGCGCGGGCCGGTCTCGACACGCCGAGCGGCGGAGCGATGCCTCATCCGAGCGAGGCGTGCAGCCAGCTCAGGTGGTCGTAGCCGATGATCCGGCCCACGGCCACACCGACGGTCTCCTTGCCGTAGAAGGGTGCCGTGGCCACGCCCTTGATCGGCGAGGTCTGGGTGGGCGTCGGGTAGGGCGTCAATCCCACCGACGAGGCGATGGCCAGGCTGCGGGCCTCGTGGAACGGGTCGGTGACCACCAGTACGGTCTGATCGCCGCGGGACAGGAGGGTCGGTGCCGCCAGGGCGAGGTTCTCCCACGAGTCGCCCCCTCCGGCCTCGAGGATGTCCTGGCTGGGGATTCCGGCCGTGATCAGGTAGCGGGCCGACGCCTGGGCCTCCGTGTACCGGTCACCCACCTCCTTCGACCCGGTCACCATGATGTCCTCGGCGTAGTGCTGGCGCCACAGGATCTCCGCCTCATCGAGCCGGGCGGCCAGATCGGGTGAGGGTACCCCGTTGTACTGGGCGGCCCCCATCACCACGATGGCCCCGGCCGGCCGCGGCTCGTAGCGGCGCCCGGTCATCCAGACCTGCACCGCGGTCACCGCCAGGTAGACCGCGACGGCGACCACCACGAAGGTGACGACCCGCAGGATGAACCGGAGCAGGCGGAGGCCGGTCAGCGTGGCGAGCAGGCCCACGGGACTCTGGGAACCACGGTGGGGTGCGGGCGCTGCGTTCCGGTCATGGCGACGACTCCCCACCCGCAGCCGCACCGGCGCGGCCGAGCGCCGCCCGCAGGCGGGCCAGGGTCCGCTCCGGCCCGAGGACCTCGAGCGCCTCGAACAGCGGGGGGCCCACCCGGCGCCCGGTAACAGCAACCCGGATCGGGGCCTGGGCCTTGCCCAGCTTGCGCCCGACCGCTTCGCCGACGGCCAGTGTGGCGGCGTGGAGGGCGTCACGGTTCCAGTCACCCGCCAACCCCTCGTAGCCGACGATGGCACCCGAGAGGATGGTGCCGGCAACCTCGTCACCGGCGACCGCCTTGGCCCACGAGTCCTCGTCGATGTCCGGCTCGTCGAGGAAGAGGAAGTCGACCATGGCGGGGACCTCACCGAGGACGGCCACCCGCTCCTGGACCAGCGGGGCCAGCGCTGCGAACGCCGCCTCGTCGAAGCTCGCCGCCGGCCAGGGCGCTCCGTCACCCGTCACCCACGGTCGGCACGCCTCGATGAACGTGTCGAGCGGCATGGCCCGGATGTACTCGCCGTTCATGTGGGTGAGCTTGGCCACGTCGAAGAACGCCGGCGAGTGGTTGACGTCCTCGAGGCGGAACCACTCCGCCATCTGGTCGACGGTGAAGATCTCGTCCTCGCCGGGCGGGCTCCATCCGAGCAGTCCCAGGTAGTTGACGAACGCCTCGGGGAGATACCCCTGGTCCCGATAGGACTCGACAGCCACCGGGTCCCGGCGCTTGGACAGCTTCTTCCGCTGCTCGTTGACCAGCATGGGCAGATGGGCGAAGAGGGGCAGGCCCGGTGCGGGCGCGCCGGCTGCGCCGGCCGAGCCATCGGTGGTCCACCCGAGGGAGATCAGGGCCTCCCACAGCAGGATGCCCTTCGGGGTGGTGGGGAGCAGGTCCTCTCCCCGGATGACGTGGGTGATAGCCATGTCGATGTCGTCGACCACGTTGGCCAGCACGAACAGCGGGGCGCCGTTGGCCTTCACCGCCACGAAGTCGTCCATGGCCGAGCACGGGAATTCGACCGCACCCCGGATCACGTCGTGGACAGTGGTGATCCCCTCGTCCGGCATGCGAAACCGCAGCGCCGTCCCGTCGCCCCGAGGGAGCCCGCGTGACCGGCAGAAGCCGTCGTACCCGGGCGTCAGGATCCCCGCGGCCCTGTTGCGGGCGTCGACCTCGTCGTGGGTGCACCCACAGGCGTAGAAGCAACCGGCGTCCCACAGGGCGTCGATGGCCTGGTGGTAGCGCTCGGTGCGCAGGGACTGACGGTAGGGGCCTTCGTCGGGGTCCATCGACAGCCAGTGCATGGCCGAGAAGATCCCGTCCACCCACTCCTCGCGATTGCGCTCGGCATCGGTGTCCTCGATGCGCAGCACGAACGTGCCACCCGACTGGCGGGCCACCAGCCAGTTGAACAGTGCGGTACGCGCGCTCCCGACATGGAAGTACCCGGTGGGCGATGGGGCGAAGCGGACCCTCGGGGCGTCCCCGGGCACTCCTCGGTTACTCGTCTTCGACGATGGTAATGGCTCCCGTGGGGCAGCCGTTGGCCGCCTGGCGGACCTTGTCGCGCAGCTCCTCGCCGGGATGCTCGTTCAACAGGTAGAGGTACCCGTCGTCACGCACCTCGAAGACCTCCGGAGCGATCCCCATGCAGACGGCGTTGCTGGCACACTCGTCGTAGTCGACAACAATCTTCATGTGATGCCTCCTGCTGCTCGGCGACAGCCCGAGTGTACCGGTCCCCCGGCACAGTGCCAGGGCACTGGAGGACCGGCCGGTGGGCGGCCCGGATGCTGCCCGTAGGTCTTCCACCACACGCCCGGTGCCCGGGAGCGCGACGGGGAGCCCGGGTTCCGATAGAACACACAACATGGCTACCTTTCCCCGCCCTCCTCGCACCCACCGACCCCGCCGGTGCCCGACCCGTACCAAAGTGGCCGCCGTCCTCGTCGGGGCCGTCTCCGTGCTGACGGCGGCCTGCTCTTCGGGGGCCACGAACTCCGCGGCGACCACGGCGGCCTCCCCGGCCACCACCACCGGCGCCTCCACGACCACGTCGACATCGGGTCTGCCGGGCATCCGGCACGTCTTCCTCATCGTGCTGGAGAACGAGGGGTTCGACGCCACGTTCGGCACCCCTTCGGCCGACCCGTACCTCGCCGGCACCCTACCGGCGCAAGGTGCCCTGCTCACCAACTACTACGGGATCGGGCACTTCTCCAACGACAACTACATCGCGCTGATCTCCGGGCAGGCACCCAATCCCCTCAACCAGGCCGACTGCCAGGTCTTCGCCAACTTCCCGGCCAGCGCCACCGTGGCCACCAACGGCCAGATCTCCGACTCGGGCTGCGTCTTCCCGACCACCATGACCACGGTGGCCGACCAGCTCACCCAGGCCCACCTGACCTGGAAGGGCTACATGGAGGACATGGGCAACATCCCCTCCCGGGAGTCCGCTGTCTGCGGCCATCCCACCGTCGGCTCTCCCGACCTCACCGAAAAAGCGGTCCCTGGCGACGGCTATGCCACCCGTCACGACCCGTTCGTCTACTTCCACTCGATCATCGACGACACGAAGCTCTGCGACTCCCACGTCGTCCCGCTGGGGACCACCTCCGGCAGCCTCCCCGCCGGCGCGCCGGCCGGCACCACCGGGCTGGCCACCGACCTCAAGTCGATCGCCACCACGCCCAACTTCAGCTTCATCACCCCCAACCTGTGCAACGACGGCCATGATGCCCCCTGCGTCAACCAACAGGGCTCACCGTCGGCGCTGGCCAATATCGGCACCTTCCTCCAGACCTGGGTGCCGCTGATCACCGGCTCGCCGGCCTTCCGGAAGGACGGGCTGCTCGAGATCACCTTCGACGAGGCCGACACCGCCGACGCCACGTCGTGCTGCGGCGAGACCCCGGGGCCGGCGTCGGCTCTCCCCGGGGTCACCGGGCCGGGGGGAGGCCGCATCGGCACGGTGCTCCTCTCACCGTTCGTCAAGGCAGGGACCGCCAGCTCCGTGCCCTACAACCACTACTCCACGCTGGCCACCATCGAGGACATCTTCGGCCTGACCAGGTTGGGCCAGGCCAAGACGGTCAGCGCCACCTTCGGAACGGACGTGTTCTCCACTCCAGGGTGAGCGACCGGATGCGCCCGATCCGTTGCGCCCTGCCGTCGGGGCAGGTCCCGATGAGGGCCGGGCTACCTGCGTCGCAGCTTCCACTCGGTCAGGCCGTCGCTCACCAACCGGTGCAGTTGCCCGCGCCGGTAAGGATCGCGATGCTGCTCGGCCCGCTGTCGGAGCGCCTCACGGGCAGCCGCGACATCCGGGCCTCCTCGGGCAACCACCTCCACGTGGCCGGCGATGTCGGCGGCCGTCCGGTAGATGCGCAGCTCCTCTCCCACCAGGCTTCGCGCCTCCGGTCCATCGGGTGCGATGACCACCGTGCCGCACAGCATGGCCTCGATGATCGACATCGGCTCTCCCCAGGGCGTCCCGGGGACCAAGGTGTAGACGAAGGCCGACGCTCGGGCCATCTCTGCCAGCACCTCCGCACGTGGGACGTTGACGGCGACGGTGATGGACGGGTCACGCGCCGCTGCCATGGCCGCCACCTCGGCGGGGAGCTCCTCGAATCCGTTGGTCCGGGCCATGATGATCGTCTTGCGCATGGCCGGCAGCATGGCCATCGCCTCGATCAACAAGGGGAAGTCCTTCTTCGGGAGACCGGCCGACACCGACACCACCCCGTTCCGTTCGGCGGGGCTCGGCGGGATCACCAGGTCGGGACCGATGGTCGACGACAGCGCCTTCGCCCCGTCGGGCAATCGATCCAGCTGGTGGTCGTAGGCGATGATGCCGGCGCACAGCGGGTGGACGAACAGACGGGTCACCCGATCGGGATCGAAGTCGAACGAGTGCACCCGGCACACGAACGGTACCCCGTGCCGTTCGAGCAGGGGGAGTTCCCCCTCGGCGTGGGTGGCCCAGTGCATCAGGACCACGTCAGGCTCCGCCTCGGTGATGGCCGCGTCCGGGTCGAGCGAGCACATCGGAGCGCCGTCCACCCGCGACGCGGCCGCCTGGACCGCCGAGATGGTGACCCTGGCCCCGGCCGCGGCCAGGGAGTCGATGTCCTCGCCGATGTAGGTCTCGGAGATCACCGGGTACATCGCCGTATGGACATGGACCCGCATCGGGCGGGTGGTGTGGACACGGGCCCGTACCCGGTGGAGCCCCTCGAGCTTCGCCGGGCGATCGCTCATCCGATCGGGAAGGACGGTGCGGTAGTAGCAGGCGATGGCCGGAAGGGCGAGCGGCGGGGTCCGGGCGAACAGGCGCAGGGAGTGGTCCCAGTCCATGGCGCCCCCGAGTGTGGTGTCGTAACGGAGGTCGCGATGCCGGGCCCGGAAGGCCATGGTGTTGCGGTCGACGTAGTTGGCCTGCTCGTGACGGACCCGGTCGTACCGGGCGAACTCCAGCGTCGGAAGCATGCCCGACCGGACGCCGTGCTCCGCCCCGGGGTCCTCGTTCACCCGTGCCCCGTACAGTGCCTCCACCTCGGGGAACGACGAGAGGGCCCACACGATGCTGCGCAGCCAGTGGGGGTGCATCAGGTTGTCGTCGTCGAGGAGGGCGATGACATCGCCGGTGGATGCATCGAGCCCCGCATTGAACGCCGCCGCCCCACCGTGACGGGCGCGCGTGCGGACGACCCGCAGCCGAGGGTCGTCGATCGATGCCAACAGGCGTCCGGTCTCCTCGTCGTCCGAATCGTTCACCACCACCAGCTCGAGGCGCGGGTAGCTCTGGGCCAGCACCGAGCCGATCGCCAGTCGGAGGAGCTCCGGTCGGTCGCGGGTGGCAACGTTCACCGACACCGTCGGCCCCTCCTCGACGACGTCGACGTCCGCGATCCATCCCATGACGGTCGGGACCTCCATCCGGGCCATCACCGTGCCGACCACGTCGAGTGTCCCCGAGGCAGACGGCACCTCGGTGTCCATCGGTTGGGCGCCGAAGTTGGCCAGGATCTTGACGCACGAGCTCACCCACCGCTCGAGCGTGGCCAGCCACTCCTGGTGGGACAGGAGCCCCGCGGCCAGTTGGGCCTCGAGGCCGGCCACCGTCGACTCCAGTGACGCCAGGCGGTCGGGCAGCCCGGCCGCGGGCTGGCCGGCTCCCCCGGCAGCCTCCACCGTCGGCGCGGTGGCGTCTCCCACGGACACGACGACGGCATCGAAGTCGACCGGCTCGAGGTCCGGGCCCGGCCACACGGTCACGACCAGGGAGGCCGAGTCCCCGGGCCGGAGCCAGGCCAGATCGGCCTCGACCGTCCATCCGCACCCGGCCAGGTCGGGCCGGCCGAGCGCCGTCGCCACGTCGTCCCTCTGCTCGTTGCCGACCGCGGTGGAGCCCACCGTGCGCCCGTTCGCCCGGACGGCAACGGCCAGCGCCGGCCGGCCGTCCCACACGCTCCACCCGCGGACGGTGACCGTGCCGGGCCGGACCACGTCGCCGGGCCGCGGCTCGTCGATGCAGCCGTCGGGACGGGCGGGACCCGACGGCTCGGACGCCTCTCGGGCCGCCGTTGCCTCGGGGGCGCCGTCGCCGCTCATGCTGTTCCCACCCTCCCCGATGCGACCGAACCGCGCCCGCCCTCCACGGCGAGGCCGCCGGACGCGTGGCTCCGGCCGGCGGCGGTGGCCCCGGGGAGGTGGTCATGGTCAACGGCGCGGTCGTCGAACATCCGGCTCGATCGTAGTGGCACCCGCAACCGCTGCTTCGCGAGCCGGGCCACCCGTCCGGATCATCCTCCCAGGTCGATCGACCGGGTGACTGCCACGGACTCGAGCAGGCGGCGGTCGTGGGAGACCAGCAGCAACGTGCCGCGGAACCCGCCCAGCGCCGACTCCAGCTGCTCGATTGCCGGCAGGTCGAGGTGGTTGGTCGGCTCGTCGAGGACCAGGAAGTTGACCCCGAGCGCCTGGAACATCGCCAGCTCGGCCCGGGTCCGCTCGCCCGGGGACAGCGACGCCACCGGCCTGGTCACGTGGCCGGCGTCGAGGCCGAACTTGGCCAGCAGCGACCTCGCCTCGGACTGCTTCAGACCGCACCGGTCCATCACGGTCCTGACCAGGTCGCCGGTGGCGGCGACGGCCCGACGGTCCTGGCCCAGCTCGCCGACGACGACGCTCGGGCCGATCCACCGGTCGCCGGCGGCCAGGGGGACCGTGCCCAGCACGGCGGCCACCAGTGTGGACTTGCCCGTGCCGTTGGCCCCGGTCAAGGTCAGGCGGTCGCCCCAGTTGATCTCGAGGTCGATCGGTCCCAGGCGGAACGAGCCCCGCTCGACGACGGCGGAGGTGAGTCGGGCCACCACGTCGCCCGACCGGGGCGCCTCCTCGATGGTGAAGCGCAGGTCCCACCCCTCCCACGGCTTGTCCACCACCTCGAGCGCCTCCAGCGCCCGCTCGGTCCGGCGTGCCTTGGAGGCGAGCTTCTCGGTACGGTCGATGCGGAAGCCGCGCTGGGCCTTGTCGTTGTCCCGCGGGCCCCGGGTCTCCTTGCGGACCCCGGTGGTCGCCCACTGGCGCTGGCGCTCGGCCCTCTCGTGCAGGGTGCTCCGGCGGCCGGCGAAGCGGTCGTAGGCCTCGGCGGCGTGGCGCCGGGCGTTGGCGCGCTCCGCCTGGTACCCGGCCCAGCCGCCGCCGTACTCCGTGGCCGTGTGGAGGTGGGGGTCGAGCTCGAGGACACCCGTCACCGTCCGGTCGAGGAAGTCCCTGTCGTGGGAGACGACGACCGTGCCACCCTCGCGGGAGACGACCCACTGCTCGAGCCGGCGCAGCCCGGCGAAGTCGAGGTCGTTCGTCGGCTCGTCCAGGAGGGTGATGTCGAAGTGGGAAAGCTCGATGCCGGCCAGCGCCACCTTGGCCCGCTGGCCCCCGGACAGGATCGACGCGTCTCGTCCGGCCAGCTCGGCACCGACGCCCAGGTCGTCGAGGACCTGCTCGATCCGGGCGTCGAGGTCGCCCGCCCCGAGGGCGGTGAACCGCTCGAGCGCCGCCTCGTAGCGCCGCTCGGCCTGCGGGGTGCCCTCCACCAGGCCGGCGGCGGCCGCGGCCAGCTCCGCTTCGGCGTCGATGCTGCCGGTCCGGCGGGCCAGCGTCCGGCCCACCGTCTCCCCCGGGACCGCCTCGTGCTCCTGGGCGAGGTAGCCGACGGTAGCCGACGGCGGGTCGAGGGTGACCGACCCATGGTCGGGATTCAGGATCCCGGCGAGCAGCTGGAGCAACGTGGACTTGCCGGTGCCGTTGGGACCGATCACCCCGAGCCGGGTCCCGGGGCCGACCGTCAACGAGACGTCGGCCAGCACGGTGCGCCCCCCACGGTCGTGGCCGAGCGAGCGAGCCACCAGGGTGGCCTGGTGGAGTGGTGGTGACGACGGGTTGCGGGGTGCGAGCATCGGGGACCTCCGGGACCGGGGGACGCGGGTCGGACACGGAAAGGCCGCGGGTCAGCGCACGGCTCGATGGTAGCGCCACGCCGCACGCACCACCCGCACCGCCCACGCCGGCGGCCGGGGCCCGTGGGCGAGGAGCTCAGTCGTCGATGGCGGCGTAGGTCAGGGTCCAGAAGTCGCGCATCACCGCGGGCGGGCTGGGCGACGGCCACGCGCACTGGGTCATGAGGACGACGACCAGCTCCTCGGCCGGGTCGGTGAACCACGAGGTGCCCAGGCCCCCGTCCCACCCGAACGTCCCGATCGAACCGGGGACCGCGTCGCGACGGGTGACGACCGATACGCCGAACCCCCATCCGTGGCTGTCGAAGAACCCGGGCACGATGCCCGACACCGCCTTCTGCACCGGGGTCAGGTGGTCGGTCGTCATCGTGGCCACGGACGGACGCGACAGGATGCGCCCTCCCCGTTGCCGGCCCCCGTCCAGCAGCATCCGGCCGAAGGCCAGGTAGTCGTCGACCGTGGAGACCAGGCCGGCCCCGCCCGAGGGGAACGCCGGCGCCACGCTCCACTGGCCCGTCGCCGGCTCGTCGTACAGATCGAGTGCGCCCGTCGACGGGTCCGTCCCGTAGGCGGTGGCCAGGCGGCCGATCTCCCCGACCGGCGTGGCGAACCCGGTGTCGACCATCCCGAGCGGCCCGAAGACCCGCTCGCGGAGGAACGTCTCGAACGGCCGGTCCGAGGCCCGGGCGACCAGCACCCCGAGGACGTCGGAGCCGGTGTTGTACATCCAGCGCTCACCCGGCTGGTGCATCAGCGGCAGCGTGCCGAGGTTGCGCATCCACTCGTCGGGCCCGGGGGGCTCCTGCGGGGCGGGCGGCCCCTGTCCCAGGCGGAGCCCGCCCATCGCCCGCAGCAGCGGCGTCGAGTCGGGCCCGGCCATGACCATCCCGAACCCCATGCGGAACGTCAGCAGGTCACGGAGCGTGATCGGGCGCACCGCCGCCACGGTGTCCTCCAGCGGTCCGTCGATCCGCCGCAGGACCCTCCGGTCGGCGAGCTCGGGGAGCAGCCGGTCGACCGGCTCGTCGAGCCTCAGTCGGCACTCCTCGACCAGGATCATCGTCGCCACCGCCGTGATCGGCTTGGTCATCGACGAGATGCGAAAGACGGTGTCGCGGCCCATGGGGACCGTCCCTCCGACCGCCATCGTGCCCACGGCGTCGACGTGCGTCTCGCCGCGACGGCTCACGAGGGTGACCAGGCCGGGGAGCTCGCCACGCTCGACGTAGCCCTCCATCACCCGGTGCATGAGGCCAAGCCGCGCCGCCGAGAGGCCTCCGGTGCTCATGCTTCGACAGTACCCGCCGCCGGGTGCACCCGACGGGGGGCACGCCACCGGCTCCGTCCCGTCTACGGCGTGGCCGGAGAGCTGGTCACCGGGGGGACGCTCTCCACCGGGGGCAGCACCGGCACCGTCCCCGTGGTCGAGGTGGTCGAGGTAGTCGAGGTGGTCGAGGTGGTCGAGGGGACGGTAGTGGACGTCGTGGAGGGAGCGGTCGTGGTCGTGGTCGTGGGAGACACCGCTGCGCACCCGGTCGGGAGGCCGGAGGCCGGTACCTGGCCAGCGGGCACCGTCGCCACGCTCGCCCCGCCGGCATCGACACCGGTGAGCGTCACCCCGGCCATCGTGGGATCACCAGGGACGGCGATCACGGCGATGCCCGCACTCGGCGCCATGGTGTCCACGACGGTGCCGCCGCTCGACGCCCGGACCGACGCCACGCCGCTGCCAGTCCACACCGCCACCCAGCCAACCGGCGCGCCCTCCACGGTGCCGAAGGAGCCGGCCCCGAGGATCTCCACCGAGTCCGGCGACGGGGCCGCGCCGGTCGGCCGGAGGACCGACCCGGTCCCGACGGCCCGGTCGGTCGACAGCTCGACCACCAGCTGCCCGCACGTGGCCGCGGGCACGACCGGCACGGTCCCGGTCGTCCCGGACCCGGGCGAGCCGCTGCTCGTCCCCGAGGACCCCGACGTGCTGCCGGCGCCGGTGGTCGTGGTGGCAGTGGTGCCGGCCGACCCGGAGCCGGATCCGGTCGCCGGGGTCACCATCGGCTCCGCACACGGTGCGCCGGTCGGGCACGGCGTGGGCGTCGGGAGCGTGCCCACCGGCGTGCAGTCCGACCCCTGCACGCAGGGGCCGGTGACGGCGGCGACGGTGTAGGCGCGGATGGTCGTCCCCGAGGCGGTCGTCCGCGTGAAGAGGTACGCGTACGACGCCGGCACGGCGATGGCCGGCAGGTTCGTGCCCCCGACCGAGGCGGGGGCGAGCGCCGCCCCGGCCCTCCCGGGTGCGGTGGTCGACGGCGCCGCCGCCTGCTGCGTGCGGGCGGAGCTCCCCCCGGCGAGGGCGGCGCCGGCCACGACGCCGACCCCGGCGATGACGACCGCCAGCGCGACCGCCCCGATCGCCAGGGGCCCCCGTCGCCCGGTGGGCCCGGCGGAGCGCTCCACGAACGCTCCGGGGTCGGGGTCGGCCTGCACTGCTGCCGCCTTGCCGGCCAGGTGGGCACGGAGGCGGTCCTCGAACGCGTCGGTCATGGTTCGATCACCTTTCTCAGGTCTGCGAGAGCCCGGTGGACGAGCGAGCGGACGGTGCCGGGACGGCAGCGCAGGGCCCGGGCGATGTCGGCATCGGGCAGATCGCCGTAGTAGCGGAGGACGACCGCGGCGCGCTGGCGCGCCGGGAGCTTGGCCAGGGCGTCCTCCAACTCGTCGGCACCGAGCTCGGAGTCCGGGGTCACCGCGGCCGGCAGGCGGCGGGCGCGTGCCAGGCGGCGGTGGTGGGAGGCACAGGCGTGGACCACACTCCGCCGCACGTAGGGAAGGGGGTCGCGGACCGCCGCCCAGCGCCCGTGCAGGCGGACGAAGCAGTCCTGCACGAGGTCGGGCGCGGCATCGGCAGACCCGCTCAGCAGGGTGGCCAGCCGCACCAGCTCGGCATAGTGGCCGGCGTAGAACTCCCCGAAGGTCGTGCTCGCCGTGCTCGCCGTTCCTGGCGAGGACCCCTGCACCGCCGACGCGTCCGGCCCGGAGGGCGGGATGGCGTCCGGCCGGACGGGCGTCGCCGGCAGGTCGCCGGTCGCACCGGCCGGGTCCCCCGTGTCTGCGTCGAGCGTGCCCAATTCACCCATCACCAATTAAGACGCCCGGGCGGGCCAGGACGTTGCAGGGGATCTCGGGGGGATCCATGGGCAAGGGTAACCTGCACGCAGTGCCGCAGACCGGCTCGTCGCTGTCCAGACCCCCCACCGAGAACGAGCGCCTCGCCGGCACCGACGTCGAGGCGGCCCCGCACTCCGACAGCGCACGCCACGCCGCCACAGCCACCGCCGAGGACCGGCGGGAGGCGCCGGCGCACGGACCGCAGACGTCCTGGTCGGCGCCGTCCTGGCGGGCTACGCCCTGCTCCTCTACCTTCCCTACGCCCTCCGCGCCTCGTTCCTGCTCGACGACTACACGATGATCGAGCACTTCCGGTTCGGCACGTGGCTCCCCACGTACCGGCCGACGTTCCGGCTGGAGATGGACGGCACCCACGCCCTGTTCGGGGACTCGCCACGCGGGTACTACGTGCTCCTGGCCGTGATGGCCGCCGCCATCGGCGTGCTGCTCTACGCCACGCTGCGCTCCCTCGGCCTGAGCCTGGTGCCCGCCGCCATGGCCGGCACCCTGGTCGTCGCCTACCCGAAGGCCGACAGCGTGCTCCTGTGGTGGAGCTCGTCCTCGGCCCTCGCCCTGTGCCTGGGTCTGGCGTCGGTCTGGATCGGGTCGGTCTGGCTGCGGAGGACGGGCTGGTCACCCGGCCTGCTCGTCCCGGCCATGGCACTCATGGCGGCATCCGTGCTCTGTTACGAGTCGATCTTCCCGCTCTTCCTGCTCCTGGTGTGCTTCGTCCCGCTCTCCCCCCGACCGCGTCGGCTCCTGGCCGTGGCCGCCATGGAGTGCGCCACGGCCTGCGGGGCCGCGCTGTACATGTTCGCCACCGAGGCCAAGGCCCGGAACGCCCTCCCGGTGGGTGCCTACGCCACCAGGGCCTCCCAGCTGGTCACCGGCGGCCTCCGCACCTACCCCCTCGGCGGGCTCGGCATGCCGACCACGGTCGGCCTGTGCTTCGGCGTGGGCGTCGTCGTCGCAGTGGCGATCGTCGTCGCCGTCTGTGGCCCCGCGTGCCTGACCCGCGGCCTCGAGCCGCCGTGGCGGCTGCTCCTGACGGTTCCGCTGCTGGCCGTCGGCGCCGTCGTCTCGCTGGTCCCGTTCCTCCCGGCGCCCTCCTACTACGTGCCCGAGGGCGTCGGCGTGGCGAACCGGGTGAACGCGCTGCCCCAGGTGTTCGTCGTCACCGCCATCGCCGCCGCCGTCTGGTTCGTCGCCCGGGTCGTCGGCGGGTGGCGTCGTCCGGTGGCGGCNNGGTGGCGGCCGCCGTGATCGCCGGCGCCGTCGGCGTCGCCGTCGTGGGCGCGTTCGCCGCCGCCGTGAGGAGCGACCAGTCCGGCTACCTCGCCGCCGCCCGGTACCGGGCGTCGATGATCGACGAGGTGCACCGGCTGCTGCCCGCTCCCCCGACGAAGGGGAGCATCGTGTTCCTCGGCGGCTACGTGCAGAACGAGGGCACGCCGGCCGACCCGGCCTACCCGACGATCCAGAACGCATGGGACGCCTCGGCCACCATGCAGCTGCTCTACGGCACGGTGGACTTCTCGGGATGGACCGTCTCGCCGAGCACGGAGTGCCGTCCCACGACGATCTTCAGCTCGCTCCTCGGCGCCGACGTCGACGTGCCCTACCGGGACGCCACCATCGTCGACATCGGCGCCCACCGCGTCCTGCGCTTCTCGGACCAGCAGGAGTGCCTGGCCGCACTGCCCCGGCTGGCGGAACCGAGCTGATCCCCGGGCCGGCTGCCGTCAGGGCTTGTCGCTCCCGACCACCCACATCGAGAAGAACTGGGACCCGCCGCCGTAGGCCTGGCCGAGCGCGACCCTGGCCCCGCCGATCTGGTGCTCGCCGGCCTGGCCGCGCACCTGCATGGCGACCTCGAGGAACCGGAGCATGCCCGATGCGCCGATCGGGTTGGAGGACAGCACGCCGCCCGAGGTGTTCCAAGGGATGTCCCCGTCGAAGGCGGTGGCCCCCGACTCGGTCAGCTTCCACCCGTCACCGAGGTCGCAGAACCCGAGGTTCTCCAGCCACATCGGCTCGTACCAGCTGAAGGGCACGTACACCTCGGCCACGTCGATCTGCCGGCGCGGATCGGTGATCCCGGCCTGGGCGTACACGTCGGCCGAGCAGTCGCGGCCTGCCCGGGGGTTGACCTGGTCGCGACCGGCGAACATGGTGGGCTCCGACCGCATGGCCATCCCGTGGATCCACGCCGGCGGGTACTGCCCGGACAGGGCATCCTCCGACGACAGCACCATGGCGGCCGCTCCGTCGGAGGACGGGCACGCCTCGAGGTAGCGCAGCGGGTCCCACAGCATCATCGACTCCTCGACCATCTTCATGTCGATGTCGGCGATGTGGAGGTGGGCATACGGGTTGCGCATGGCGTTGCGCCGGTCCTTCACCGCCACCATCCGGCCGATGTACTCGGGTGCGCCCGAGCGCCGCATGTAGGCGCGGATGTGGGGGGCGAAGTAGCCGCCCGCCCCGGCCAGCAGCGGGGCGGCGAAGGGCTGGGGAACCGACAGCGCCCACATGGCGTCCGAGTCCGACTGCTTCTCGTAGGCCACGGTCAGCACCCGTTTGTGGATGCCCGAGGAGATGAGGTGGGCGGCCACCAGGGCCGTCGACCCGCCCACCGAACCGGCGGTGTGCACCCGGAACATGGGCTTGCCCACGGCGCCGAGGGCCGGGGCCAGGTACAGCTCGGGCATCATGTTCCCCTCGAACATGTCCGGGGCCTTGCCGATGACCACTGCGTCGATGTCCGTCCAGGTCAGGTCGGCGTCGGCCAGGGCCATCTTGGCCGCCTCCCTGACCAGGCCGGCGATCGACACGTCGTCCCGCTTCGCCTTGTGGTGGGTCTGCCCCACCCCGATGACCGCACATCGCTCTGCCATCACTCGCCCTCCAGCACGCAGACGAGGTTCTGTTGGAGGCACGGCCCCGAGGTGGCATGGGCGACCGCCCGGTGGGCCCGGCCCGAGGAGATGCGGGTGGCAGCCTCACCGATCCGGATGAGGCCGGCCGACATGAGCGGGTTGGCCGCCAACGGGCCGCCCGACGGGTTCACGACCACCGTCTCGTCGAGGCCGAGGGCTTCTTTGAGGATGATCTCCTGGTGGGCGAAGGGGGCGTGGATCTCGGCCACGTCGATCGGCCCGTCGGAGACGCCCGCGCCCTCGGCAGCCCTGGCCGTCGAGGGCGACGACGTGAGGTCGCGGGCCCCGAGGGAGTGGGTCTCGATCCGGTGGTCGAGGCCGGTGATCCACACCGGCTTCGACCACTGCCGGGCCTTGTCGCCGGCGGCCAGCACGATGGCGGCCACGCCGTCGGTGATCGGCGGGAGTGCGTGGCGGCGGAGCGGCGACACGATGTACTCGTCCTCGAGGAGCTTCTCGGCGGGGATGTCGTTGGCCACCTGGGCCTTGGGGTTGTCCAGGGCGTCCCTGCGGCTCCGGGAGGCGATGGCGGCGAAGTCCGCCTCGGTGGCCTTGCCCGCGTCGATGAGGGCCCGGGCCTGCAGTGCGGCCAGGCTGACCGGATCGGGCCACAGCGGGGCCACGTAGTAGGGATCGAGCTGGAGGGCCAGGATCTCGTTCAGGTTGCCGGGCGACGAGCGACCGAAGCAGTAGACCAGCGCGGCGTCGATCTCCCCCTCCTGGAGGAGGACCCATGCCTCGTACAGGGCCCAGGCCCCGTCCATCTCCACGTGGCTCTCGGACTTGGGAGGCCACACCCCCACCGCGTCGAGGGCGGTCACGAAGCTGAACGGCCCACCGATCAGGTAGTCGGTCGAACCTGAGCAGATGAAGTCGATGTCGTCCTTGGTGATCCCGATGGTGCCGAAGACCTCGGCCACCACCGGCATGAGCATCTCGACCTCGTTGTGCTCGTCGTCACGGCGCACGTTGCGGGCCTGGGCGAACGATGCGATCGAGACCGGCCGGGGCGTCCGGCGGCCTGCGACGGCACTCACAGGTACTCCTTGAAGCTCTCGTAGTCGGCGTCGGGCTCTCCGTTGGGCCGGAAGTACCGGACCGACGCCAGCGACGGGGTGAGTCGGTCCGGATCCACCCACACCGCCTCGACCCGCATGCCCATCCGGATCTGGTCGGCGGGAATCTCCTGGATGAGGCCCATGAACGAGATGTTGGCCCCGTCGAGCAGCACCTGGGCACAGATGTAGGGGATCTCGATGGACTGGCCCGCGAAGGGCACGTTGACCACGCAGTAGGTGGTGACGGTGCCCACGTTGGCCAGTTCCACATCCTCGGTGGTGGGCACGCCGTCGGTGGGGCACGAGCCGCGTGACGGCACGTAGACCATGCCGCACTTCGGGCAGCGCTGACCGATGAACCTTCCCCGCTCGAGCCCCCGGAGGAAGCGCGACTGGGCCACCCCCGGGGTGAACTCGAAGTCGAGCCGGATCGGCGTGGCCAGGGTGGTCACCGGGCCCAGGTCCCCGGCGGCGGCGGTGTCGTCCCGGTCGGCCATCAGGCGGCACCTCCTTCCGGTACGAAGGCCTCGATGTCGGCCATGGAGCCGATGCGTTCGGCGGCCGGTCGGAACCGCACGGTGACCCGGTCGCCCGTGGCCAGCCGGTCGGGGCCGCCGGAGTCGACGGCATGGAGCAGCGCCGTGTCGGCCCCGTCGAGGCGGATCAGCGCCCAGGCGAACGGCCTGTCCGAAGGGTGCTTGGGGAGCGGGTCGGGCACCCAGGCCCACGACTCGACGACGCCGCCGGGCCCCACCTCCACCACCTCGCCGGTGTCGTCACCGGTGTCCGGGTCGTACTCGGTGGGCGGCACGATGACCGAGCCGCCGGACCCCCTGACCCCGAGCAGTCTGCCGTCCCGCAGACCGGTCAGGAACGCACCGATGACCGGTCCCACCGAACGCGCATAGGGGTACTCGAGGCGGTGACTGGCGTGAAGCGCTTCGCTCTCGGGCATCCCGGACCTCCCCCATGGCAACTGTGTGAGCCTGGCTCCGAAAAAGTAGAACACATTTCACTTTTGGGCGCCAACAACCCTGCTCGGCCCCGCACGCCCGGGATGGCGGCGCTACCGTGGCGGACCATGGCTGAGCCGACCACCCGCCCCAACATCTTGTTGCTCGTCTCCGACCAGGAGCGGCAGCGGTCCTGGCTCCCCCCGGGGGTCTCCCTTCGGTGGCGGGACCGGCTCCGGGCCGAGGGACTCGAGTTCACCGACTACTTCACGCACACTTCGCCCTGCTCGCCCAGTCGGGCCAGCCTGTTCACCGGTCGCTACCTCGAGGGCCACGGGGTGGTCGACAACGTCATCATGCCCGAGCACCACGAGCTGGCCGCCTCGACCCCGACCATCGGGTCGCTGCTCGACGGCGCCGGCTACCGGTCTTCCTATATCGGCAAGTGGCACCTCTCGCACTCCCCCACCCCGGACATGGAGGCCTACGGCTTCGCCGACTGGGACGGGAACGACCGCCACTTCATGGGGTGGGCCGGCACCGGCGTGCACTTCGACCCGATCATCGCGGCCAACGCCGCCCACTGGCTGACCGAGCACGCCGGACCAGCGGGAACCCGGTGGGCAGGCCCCGGGGGGACCGGCTCCGGCGGTGCCGACGGGACCCAGCCCTGGTTCCTCACGGTGGCCCTGGTCAACCCCCACGATGTCATGTGGTTCCCGGTAGACCAGCCGGGCTACCGGGACCAGCACCCCGACGACGTGGCCGCCATCCGCTCGCTGCTGGAGTCCGCAGCCTGGAAGGACGACGACCCCCTCCCGGTCTTCACCGACCCCTACCCCGAGGTCGTCGACCGGCTCCCGTCCAACTTCCATGACGACCTGCACACCAAGCCCGAGGCCCATCGACAGTGGCGGTGGGACCAGCAGCACGGCCTGTGGGGCTACATCGACCCGACCGACACGAGGTCGTGGCTGCGCCACCTCGACTACTACGTGCGCCTGCACCAGCTGGCCGACCGGAGCCTGGGCACCGTGCTCAGCGCCCTCGAGGCCTCGGGCGCATGGGACGACACCGTCATCATCTTCACCTCCGACCACGGGGACATGTGCGGCTCGCACGGGCTGCGGTCGAAAGGCCCGTTCGTCTATGACGAGATCATGCGGGTGCCGCTGTATGTGAAGGTCCCCGGGGTGACCTCACCGGGCACGGTGACCTCCGCCCTGGGGTCCCATGTCGACCTGGCCGCCACCATCTGCTCGCTGGCCGGCGTCGACGCCTCCACCGCGGGCGGCACCGTGCAGGGCACCGATCTCTCGCCGGTCCTCGCCGACCCCTCGGCCACGGTGCGCGACCACATCCTCTTCGCCCAGGACTCGGCCCAGACCGCCGCGTTGAACAACGTCCGCTACGCCCTGCGCGGCTTCTACGACGGTCGGACCAAGTACGCCCGCTACTACGGCGTCGGCGGAGGCAAACCGTCGACCGGCCTGTGGGGGAAGTCGCCCGGCCAGAAACTGTTCGACGTGGACTGCGCCTTCGACGACAACGACCACGAGTGGTACGACCACAACAGCGACCCGGACGAGCTGGTCAACCTGGCCAACGACCGGTCACGCCGTGAGGACGTGCGCGACCTCTACGAGCGGATGCGGGCCTACGAGCGGGAGTCGTTCGTCGCCTACGGGTAGGCGTCCGAGGACGTCGCCGACCGGCCCGGTGCAGGGCCCGGTGCAGGGAGGATCAGACGCGAGAGCTGACGACCCATCTCCATCCCGTGCGCCAGCGTCGTCCTCCGCGTCCGCCGGGACCAGCCGTCGGCGGCCCGGCCGACCTCCACCGGTTGCGACGTCCACTCGGTGCACCGCGCCCCGACGGCTGCATGCTGATTCCCCACGCCGGGGAACAATCGTCCGGCAACGGCCTGGGCAGAGGTCGTCACAGCGATTCGTAGAGGGCGTCGATGAGGGCCCGGTTGCGCGAGCTCTGCCACCTTGGGATGACATGGTTCATCACATAGCCGAAGGCGATGCCCGCGTCCGGATCGGCGAACCCCACTGCACCTCCGGTACCGAAATGCCCGAAGCTTCCCGGGTTCGGGCCGAACGGGCGGCGTGGCACCGTCGGCTTGAAACCGAGGCCGAACGTGACCTCTTCCCCGAGCACCGGACAGTAGCCCTGCGACTGGGGGGAGGTGGCTTCTGCCAGAAGCTCGGGCGACACGAGAAGGCCGGGCTCGAGCAACGCGGCGTACAGACGAGCGACACCGGTGGCGGTGCCGTGACCGTTCGTCGACGGAATCTCTGCGCTCCGCCATGCAGCCGTGTTGACGACCCCCATCGAGGAGTATCCGGAGGGATTGAAGTAGCCGAGCATTGTCATCAGTTCATCGCCGGACATCGACGCGAAGTCGATGTGCTCCGGAGAGCGCGTTCCGACCCAGATCACATCCGCACACCGCTGCTGTTCGGTCATCGGGACACCGAACCACAGATCGGCGTCTAGCGGACCCGCCAGCGAACGGACTCGAGCGCCACACGTCTCCCCGCTCACCCGTCGGACGACCTCTCCGATCAAGTGGCCGTAGGTGTTCGTATGGTACGCATGACGGGTTCCAGGTTCCCACCAGGCCGCGGTCGCCCCAAGCGCTCCGGCCATCCGTTCCCAGTCCCACAGGTCCCGGTTCGTCAATGGCTCGCGGATCGCGGGCACGCCGGCACGGTGGCACAGCGCTTGGCGCACTGTGGCACCACTCTTGCCGCCTACACCGAACTCCGGCCACACCGAGACGATCGGGTCGTCGAGGCCGATGAGGCCGGCATCGACGAACTGCAACGCCAACAGAGCGATGAGCGGTTTGCCGACGGAATAGAAGTTGACGAGGGTGTCGGGCCGCCAGGGGCGCTCGCCTGCCTCATCAGCCCAACCGCCGACAAGATCCACCACAACCCTTCCGCCGACGATGACGCACAGTCCGGCACCCACTTCACCCCGCTCGGCGAAGTTGCGGGCGAACGCCTCGCGTACGGCGGTGAATCTGGCCTCGCATGTCCCGGTGATCGGGGCGTTCACGGACCGCAGTCTTTCAGATCGGTGGGTCCGGCGGTTCCGGATCACCACGGCATGAGCGATCGTTCCTTCACGGACCGATCGCCCATGCCCGAGTCGCCCCGTGAGGACGCGGATCGGAACAGTGACCTCGACGGAGCGGGAGCCGTTCGTCACCTTGGGGTAGGCGTCCCGGCAGACGCCCGGGGTCAGCGGTCGATGGCCGGCGAGGCCGCCAGGTGGTCGACGAGCCCGGCGCACCCCGACTCGATCATGGCGAGGCACGTCTCGAAGTCCCGCTCGTCGCCGTAGTAGGGATCGGGCACGTCCATCGCTCCCCCGGCGCGCCGGTCGAAGCCGCGGAGCATCACCAGGCGCCCGTCGTAGTGATCGCCCCCGGCCCACCTGCGGGCCAGGCCGAGCAGGGTCTGCTGGTGACCGCGGTCCATGCACACCACCAGGTCGGTCGACCCGAACCACGACGACTCGAAGGCCCGGGCCCGGTGCCCGTGGTCGGCATAGCCCCTGCCCTCGAGCGCAGCACGGGCCCGGAGATCCATCGGCTCGCCGACGTGCCACCCGCTGGTGCCGGCACTGGAGATCTCCAGCCGGTCGGCGAGGCGCCCCCCGTCCGGCGTCGGCGAGCCGGCGGCCAGGTTGCGCAGCACGACGTCGGCCATCGGCGACCGACAGATGTTGCCCGTGCAGACGAACGAGACCCGCAGTGGCGACCGACCGGCCTCCTCCGTCGGTGGTCGGTCGACCGCGCTGCCTCGTTGGCTCACCGGCCCATTCTTGCCCCGGTGTCCCGGGTCGCCGGTACGCTGCCCGCCAGGGGCGTGTGCCGGTCGGCACCGTCGGTACCGTCAGGGAGGATCGAATGGGCGAAGAGCGGCAGGTCAACCAGCAGATGGGCCACGGCGTGAAGCAGCGCGACCTGATCCGGATGACGCCCGGGGAGATCGACGCCTTCCTCCACGAGCGTCGCCCGATGACCATGTGCACGATCAACCACGACGGGTCGGTCCACGCCGTGGCCATGTGGTACGGATTCCTCGACGACTCGATCGCCATCGAGACCAAGGCCAAGGCCCAGAAGGCGGTCAACCTCGGGCGCGACCCGAGGATGACCTGTATGTTCGAGGACGGCGCCTACTACGAGGAGCTGCGCGGGGTCGAGTTGGTCGGCCGGGCCGAGATCGTCGACGATCCCGACAAGATGTGGGAGCTCGGGGTCAACCTGTTCGAGCGCTACTACGGGGCCTACACCGAGGAGCTGCGCCCGTTCGTCGAGACCATGCTCAACAAGCGGATCGTGGCCAAGCTCAACGTGGAACGCACCGTCTCGTGGGATCACCGGAAGCTCGGACTGCCGTCCACCCGACCGGCCTGACCGCCGCCGGGCCGACTCCCCCATCGGCGACCTCGTGTTCGACACGGCCGCCGATTCCCTGAAGGGGAAGAGCCTGCGCCGCGACCCGCGGGTGGCCCTGTGCGTAGACGACGAGCACCCCCCGTTCTCTTTCGTGACCATCGAGGGAATCGCCACCGTGGAGGAGGATCTGGAGGAGGTCACCCACTGGGCGACGGTGATCGGGGGCCGCTACATGGGACCGGAGAACGCCGAGCAGTACGGGCGGCGCAACGGCGTGCCGGGCGAACTCGTGGTCCGGGTGCGCCCCACCAACATCGTGGCCGTGGCCGACGTGGTCGATTGAGCACGGGGGGGCGGCTCATCGGGCGGGCGCAGGTCGCTCGGCCCTCCGGAGCACCGTGTATCGACCGGCAGCGATCGACGCCACTCCGAAAGCATGGCGCCGAGGGCCCCGGGCTGCTAGCACTGTGCCCGGCTGACAGCTCTGTCGCCCATGAAGAGGGATGCCGAACATGATCCTCGATCGCTTCCGTATGGACGACAACGTGGCCATCGTCACCGGGGCGGGTCGCGGCATCGGGGCTTCCACCGCGGTGAGCCTGGCCGAGGCCGGCGCCGACGTGCTGATCTCGGCCCGGACGGCGAACCAGCTCGGCGAGGTGGCCGAGAGGATCGAGGCGGTCGGGCGTCGTGCCGTCGTGGTCCCCGCCGACCTCAGCGATCTCGACGCCGTCGCCGGGCTGGTCGATCACGCCCGGGAGGCTTTCGGTCGCCTCGACCTGGTGGTCAACAACGTGGGTGGGGCCATGCCCCGACCGTTCATGGACACGTCCCCGGGCCGTCTCGAGCAGGCATTCCACTTCAACGTCTCGACCGCCCATGCACTGCTGCGTCCGGCGGTGCCGCTCATGTTGGAAGGCGGCGGAGGTTCCGTCGTCAACATCTCCTCGGCCATGGGGAGACTGGCCGGTCGGGGCTACCTCGCCTACGGCACCGCCAAAGGGGCGCTCGCCCACTACACCCGGTTGGCCGCTGCCGACCTCTCCCCGCTCATCAGGGTCAACGCCATCGCCGTGGGATCGGTGGCCACCTCCGCCCTCGACATCGTGATGCAGACCGAGGAGCTGCGGGTGGCGCTGGAGGCGGGCACCCCCCTCGGCCGAATCGGTGACCCCGAGGACATCGCCGCCGCCGTCGTCTACCTGGCGTCGCAGGCCGGTTCCTACATCACCGGCAAGGTGCTCGAGGTAGACGGGGGCATCGAGGCCCCCAACCTCGACATGGGACTGCCCGACGTATGAACCGGGCCCGGCGCACCACCCGTCCACGACACAGGAGGACACCATGACCAAGACCTATCGAGTCGTCGCCTGGAGCACCGGCAACGTCGGCCGGCACGCCATCGCCGGCATCGACGCCCGACCCGACCTCGAGTTGGTCGGGCTCTGGGTGTCCAACCCCGACAAGGTGGGCAGGGACGCCGGCGACCTTGCCGGGCTGGGCCGCACCCTGGGAGTGACCGCCACCGGCGATGTCGAGGCCCTGCTGGCGCTCGAGCCAGACGTGGTGGTCCACACCGCCATGGCAGACAACCGTCTGATGGAGGCGCTCGAGGACTTGGCGCGGATCCTCCGGGCCGGGGTGAACGTGGTGTCGAGCGGCCCGGTGTTCCTGCAGTACCCGTTCGGCGTGGTCGACGACTCGATGATCGAGCCGGTCCAGAGCGCAGCCATCGAGGGCGGCGTGTCCCTCTTCGTCAACGGCGTCGACCCCGGGTTCGCCAACGACGCCCTTCCGCTGGTCCTGACCGGTGTGTGCGAGCGGATCGACGAGGTGCGCGTCTCCGAGGTCCTCAATTACGCGACCTACAACCAGCCGATGGTGATCTTCGACATCATGGGATTCGGCCGACCCATCGACGAGGTGCCGATGATCCTGCAGCCCGGGGTCATGACCATGGCCTGGGGCAGCGTGGTGCGCCAACTTGCCGCCGGCCTCGGGGTCGAGCTCGACTCCGTCGAGGAGTGGTACGAACGGAAGCCGGCCCTCGAGACCTTCGAGGTCGATTCCGGCACCATCGAGAAGGGGACCGCGGCCGCCCTCCACTTCGAAGTGCGCGGCATGCGCAACGGCAGGGCACCCATCGTGCTCGAACACGTCACCCGCCTCCATGACGACCTGGCGCCGGAGTGGCCCCAACCTGCGGGCCATGGCTGCTACCGGGTGCAGGTGACCGGCGAGCCCAACTACACCCTCGACCTCCAGCTGCTGGGCAGTGACGGCGATCACAACACGGCGGGCCTCAAGGCCACCGCCATGCGGCTGGTCAACGCCATTCCCGCCGTGGTGGAGGGTGCCCCCGGTCTGCTCACCGCCCTCGACCTGCCGCCGGTGTACGGGTGGGGGCTGGTCACCTGAGCCGGGCCCGGACCGAGGGCTGCTCGGCGCCCGGGACGAACCGGACCCGTGGGCGGGGATGCCGTCGGGGACGGTACAGGCGATGGGAACTGTAGGGTCCGGGACATGAGCCCCAACGCCGAAGCACCTCGATGAGCATGGCAGGCCACGGCATGGGAATGGGCGGCGGCGGCGGCCAATTCGGTGGCGTGATGCGCTCGATGCGCCGCGACGAGTCGGTGACCCAGCAGCACGTCACCAAGGGCACCGCCAAGCGGATGGTCCAATTCGCCCGGCCCTACCGGAGGATCCTGGCCTGGTTTCTGGTGCTGGTGGTGGTCGATGCGGTGATCGGGGTGGTCAACCCGCTGCTGTTCCGATCGATCATCGACAACGGCATCCCCGAAAAGAACAAGTCGCTGATCCTCGGCCTGGCGTTGGTGGCGGCCGTCCTGGCCATCGCCGACAGCGGTCTGTCCATCGGCATCCGCTGGGTATCGGCCAAGGTGGGTGAAGGGCTCATCTTCGACATGCGTTCCAAGGTCTTCGAGCACATCCAGAAGATGCCCATCGCCTTCTTCACCCGGACCCAGACCGGAGCGCTGATCAGCCGCCTCAACAACGACGTCATCGGGGCCCAGCAGGCGTTCACCGACACGCTGTCGTCGGTGGTCTCCAATCTGATCAGCGTGATGCTGGTCCTCATCGTGATGTTCCTGCTCTCGTGGCAGATCACGCTGATCAGCCTCGTCATCCTGCCGGTGTTCGTCCTGCCGGCAAAACGGGTGGGGCGCCGGTTGTCGGCCATCACCCGCGAGTCCTACGGGCTCAACGCCCAGATGAACAACACCATGACCGAGCGCTTCAACGTGTCCGGCGCCCTCCTGGTCAAGCTGTTCGGCCGGCCCAGGGAGGAGCGCGACGCCTTCGAGAGCAAGGCAGGTCGGGTCCGTGACATCGGGGTGACCCAGGCCATGTACGCCCGCTTCTTCATCGCCGCCCTGACGCTGACCGCGGCCCTGGCCACGGCGGTGGTGTACGGCTGGGGCGGTCTGCAGGTGGTGAACGGGGGTCTCGAGCTGGGCACCGTCGTCGCGCTGGCCGCCTACCTGACCCGGCTGTACGCACCGCTCACCGCCCTGTCCAACGTGCAGATCGACGTGATGACCGCGCTGGTCTCCTTCGACCGGGTCTTCGAGGTCCTCGACCTGCCGCCGATGATCACCGACAGGCCCGACGCCCGTCCCGTCCCGCCCGGGCCGGCCCGGGTCGAGTTCGATCACGTTGACTTCCGCTACCCCACCGCCGAAGAGGTGTCGCTGGCCTCGCTCGAGTCGGTGGCCGTCCTCGATCCCACGGTCTCCCAGCAGGTGCTCTTCGACATCACCTTCACCGCCGAGCCCGGCCAGCTGGTGGCCCTGGTCGGTCCGTCCGGGGCGGGCAAGACGACCATCAGCCAGCTCCTCCCCCGCCTGTACGACGTAGGGTCGGGGTCGATCCGCATCAACGGGTTGGACGTCCGGGACGCCACCATGGAGTCGTTGACCGCCACCGTCGGCGTGGTCACCCAGGATGCCCACATGTTCCACGAGACCATCCGGGACAACCTGCTCTTCGCCAAGCCCGGTGCCACCGATGCCGAGTTGGCCTCCGCTCTGGCCGGCGCCCAGATCGCCACCATGGTCGCCAGCCTCCCGGACGGGGTCGACACCGTGGTCGGCGACCGCGGGTACCGCCTGTCCGGCGGCGAGAAGCAGCGTCTCGCCATCGCCCGGCTCCTGTTGAAGGCACCCGAGGTGGTGGTGCTCGACGAGGCGACCGCCCACCTCGACTCCGAATCCGAGGCGGCGGTGCAGAAGGCACTCGCCACCGCCCTCGAGGGCCGGACCTCACTGGTCATCGCCCACCGACTCTCGACCGTGCGGGAGGCCGACATGATCGTGGTGCTCGATCACGGCCGCATCGTCGAGCGCGGGCACCACGACGAGCTGCTGGCAGCCGGGGGCCAGTACGCCGAGCTGTACCGCATCCAATTCGAGCGCCAGGAGCCGCCCGAACCCGACTGAGTCCCCGCGGGCCGGTGCGCAGAGGGGCTCCCGGGCGTCAGGCCCTGTTCCGTGCCTCCTCCGCATACCGGGACGCCATCTGCCGCGAGAAGCCCCAGGCCTTCCCCAGTTCGCCGAGACTCATGCCCTCGTCGAGCCCGGCGACGATCAGCGAGAGCCTGACCTCGTGGCGGCAGCGCTCGAACTCCTCGAGGCACTCACTCAGCTGCGTGCGAGCAGCACCTGCCCGCACGGCGTCCATGGCCAAGGCCACGCCGACGCCCTCCCGAAGGCTGTCGAGCCCCTTCCGATAGACCGCCTCGCCGGTCCGGAGGGAGGAGTGGAGGTCCTTCGCCGCCTCGAGGAGCCGCTCGGTAGCCCGAATGGCGTCCTCTCGCGAGGCTGTCGCGTCGGTTGGGGCACCCTTGGCGCCGACAGGTGCAGAGTTGCTCTTAGCCATCATGGGCCCTTCCTCGCCTCGGGCAGTGATCGGTCACCGGACCGATGCACCATGACAGACCAAATCGGGCCAGGCCCGCAAATGGGGAGTCGACGCGGGCCGATCAGGACGGCGCCGACACGGTCAGGCTGCGTCGCCGACGCAGAGGGACGACTCGCCCTTGACGTGGGAGTCGCCAGGGTCGAGGGCCAGGTCCGAGGACCACTCTTCCGCCCTGGCCAGTGCTGCCAGTGCCGCCCATTCGGGCTGCTGGGGCTCTGTGATGTGTTCGAATTCGCTCATTGTGTACTCCTTTCTGTCTTTCTCGATGGTTGGCTCGTTCTCGATGTTGGTTCTCGATGCGTTCGGTTCCGTGCACCAGGATGCGCCAAGACGGCCGCAGGGTCGCTTGGCGACCGCTGCTCGGGATCGGTCGGCAGAACAAAAAAAGGAGCCGCTTCCTAAGAAGCGACTCCTCGACGGTTCCAGACCCTGTGAGCGTCTGTCATTCCGTCGAGAGCGCCTCCCGAACTGCCTTGGCACTGGTGACGAGGGCGTCCTTGCTACACGCCGTCGAGATGCCGGCAATCGATACCGCCATGGACGAGGGGGGTGAGTCACTGCCCGCCGCCTCGAGCACCGAGACCTTCTCGTCGCGCTCGGAAGCGCGAGATCCTGTCTCCGATGAAACTTCCATGACCCTCACGGCGTTCAGTGTAGCGGGCTGGCGGGCCGAGCGGGCGTCACCTGACGGGGGGTCCTGCGGCGTCTCCGGTGCACTGGCGCGCTCGCTGCGCCGCCGCTCCGGCCGCTGCCGGGGCTGCCCGGGGCCCGGCTCCCATCAGGCAGCGCACGCCGTGACCGGTACCGTTTGCTGATGGCCCAGCTCGTCGTCGACATAGCTCCGCTGCGCCGGTACCCGGTGTTCCGCCGACTGTGGTTCGGCCAGATGGTGTCGGGGGTGGGCTCGCAGCTCACCCTGGTGGCGGTGTCCTACCAGGCATATCGGCTCACCCATTCGACCCTCGTCGTCGGCCTGATCGGCCTGGTCCAACTGGTACCGCTGTTGGCCGGGGCCCTCTGGGGCGGGACATTGGCCGACGCCATGGACCGGAGGAAGGTATTGATCCTCACCCAGGTGGCAATGGCCGCCGCCATCGGGGGATTGGCCGTCAACGCGTCGCTCCTCCATCCGGCCGTGTGGCCGCTGTTCGTCTGCACGGCGGCGAGTGCCGGCTTCCAAGGGGTCGACTGGCCGGCACGGCGGGCTGCCCTGCCGATGCTGGTCGGCCCCGACGATGTGACCGCCGCCGTGGCCCTGCAGACCACGATCCAGACGCTCGCCCTGGTGGCCGGGCCCGCCCTGGCCGGAGTGCTCATCGCCACCATCGGCCTGGGTGCCGTCTACGGCATCGATGTGGCCACGTTTGCCGTGGCCCTGGTTGCCGCCCTGCTCCTGCCGGCGCTGGCCCCGAGCGGTGGCGGCACCCCGATGGGTCTGCGGTCGATGGCGGAGGGGTTCCGCCACCTCCGCAAGGAGAAGATCCTCTCGGCCACCTACTGGATCGACCTCAACGCCATGATCTTCGGAATGCCGAGGGCCGTCTTCCCGGCCCTCGGCGTCGGCCTCTTCGGCGGCGGGGCGGGCGTGGTGGGACTGCTGTACGCCGCACCCGGTGCGGGCGCACTCCTCGGTTCGCTGGTCACCGGGTGGTGCAGCCGGGTCCGCCACCAGGGCCGAGCCATCGCCGCCTGCGTGGTGGTCTGGGGCGTGACCATCGGCCTGTTCGGGATCATTCCCGTGCTCTGGATCGGCCTGACCCTTCTCGCCCTCGCCGGCGCCGCCGACGTCGTCTCCGCGGTGTTCCGCCAGGCGGTGCAGATGCGGACGGTGCCCGAGCACCTCCAGGGACGGCTGTCGGGGACCTTCTTCGCCGTGGTGGCCGGGGGCCCCCGCCTGGGCGATGCCGAGACCGGCGTGGCCGCCGCCATCGGTGGACCGCAGTTCGCCGTGTGGTCGGGGGGGCTGGCGTGTGTGGCCGGCGTTGCCGTCCTGCTCTGGCGGGTCCCCGAGTTCTGGCGCGACAGTGGGGGCGGCGCGGCGCTGTCGGATGCGGCTCACCAGGAGGCCATCGCCGAGGTCATCAGTGAGCTGGGTGAAGGAGAGCCGCTCTAGATCGAGCCCTCGCAGGCCGCCACGTCATGGGGTCCGTGCCATCGGGACGTTACCCTTCAGCTGGTGAACGACAGCGGGCCGGGCGGAGCACCACCGGGGTGGTATCCCGACCCCTGGGGTGCAGCGGCGTGGCGGTGGTGGGACGGCTCCGGGTGGACAGCCTACGCCTCCTCCCCACCGGCACCGACGCCTTCCACCGGGCAGGGGCCCGCCGGTGCCTATCCGTACTCGGGCTACTCGCCCGTCGGTCCCCCGCCCCCCTCCGTCCACGACCGGTTCGCCGCCGAGCAGCGGGCCGTCCCCTGGGGAAAGCTGGCCTCCTCCGGCTACCTCCTCATCGTCGGCCTCGGGCTGCTGACCGCCTGGCAGGAGGGGTCATGGCTCCGACACGTCTTCCACATCGTCCGCACCCAGACCACCTTCGGCCCGGGCTACACCGACTTCCATCAGTCGGCCGCGCTGACCGCCACCATCTGGGTGACCATCGCCGCGGAGGCTGCGGTGTACGTCGCCCTCCTCATCTGGCAGTTCCGGGCGGCCAAGACGGCCCAGCTGTTGCGTCTCCCCGCTGCCCTCTCCCCTGGCTTGGGCGTCGGCGGATGGTTCATCCCGGTGGTCAACCTCTGGTTCCCGTACCAGGCCATCCGGGACTGCCTTCCCCCCGGGGACGACGGGCGCCGGGTGGTCTTCCGCATGTGGATGAGCTTCATCGCGGTGCTCGCGTCAGACATCATCACGACGGTGCTGGCCCTCGCCGGAACAGCAGCAGCCTTCGCCTTCGCTGCGACCACCCTCGTTGCAGGGGTCAGCTTCGCCGTGCACGGCGCCAGATCGGTGCGTCTGATCGCCGAGTCCCACCGGCGACTGGTCCGGCCGGACCGACCCGACGCCTTAGGCGGTTGAGCGGTCGGGCGCTCCGCTGGCCGGTGGCCTGCCGCTCAGGCGGCCAGCCTCCGCAACTGCAGGGACAGGGCGATCTCCAGCAGTCCGTAGATGATCAGCCAGATGCCCATGATCACGGCCAACGTGGCCAGGGTGATGTGGGGCACGACCAGGGTCACCACACCGGCGGCGAAGGCGAGGACGCCCATGACGATGCGCCACGTACGGGCCGGCGAGCCGTGGTCGCTGTAGGCACTGAAGAACTCGATGATCCCCCCGACGATCCAGAACAGGCCGAGGAGGAAGGCCAGCGTGGTCACGGTCTCCTCGGTACGGCGGAGGAAGAACACGCCGATGATCACCGACAGCAGCCCGAGGATGGCCATGAGCCATCGGGTGCCCCCACTGTCCTCGTCGTCGGCGATGGCCATGACGATCCGGAAGAGCCCGGCGACGAACAGCCAGATGCCGATCACGATGGCGACGAAGTAGATGGTGTCCTTCGGACGGAGCACGACCAGCACTCCGATGACCAGGGTCACCAGGCCGAAGAACAGCACCCATCCCCACGATCGGCCGACCAGCCGCAGGATGTCGCCCTCCTGCGCCGTCAGGTCCGGCCCCGCTGATCCGTCTGCTCCCACCATGGCAACCTCCGTCTGGTCGGTGCGGTCCCCCACCCGGGATACGCGTTGTCCGCATGACACCTTAGGACCGGCCCTTCGCAGGGACGCGGACCCTGAGCTGGGATAATCGCCACTCGCCACTCGCCTCCGTCCGGCGGCCACTTCGCAGCAGGCCGGGTGCCACCCTCGGGTCAGTCGGCGCCAGCAGTGGCCCCGGCCACGAGCTCCTCGCTGGACGACCAAAGCAGGGCCGCCGCCGCCTCGTTGCGAGCCGCAGCAGAGGGTGTCCTGGACCTGCACTTGACGAAGTACCGGCCGGTGACGCCGGCCACGTCGGGCGACGATGCCAGGTAGACAGACGTGCGCGCCCCCTGCTCGGGAGTGAGGATGAACGGCCTGATCACCTTCACCCCGAAGGCCAGGAACCCCGTGGCATCACCGTCGCGTGCGTACCCGGTGGCGACCGTTCCGGGATGCAGGCAGTTGGCGGTCACCCCGGTCCCGACCAGCCTACGGGCCAGCTCGTCGGTGAAGAGGATGTTGGCCAGCTTCGATCGGCCGTAGACCTGCATGCCCTTGTAGCCGCGGCGCGACTGCAGGTCGTCGAAGTCCATGCCGTGGCGGGCCGAGCGGTGGGCGGTCGAGGCCACGTTCACCACGCGGGCCGGAGCGGATGCGATGAGCCGATCGAGCAGGAGCCGGGTCAGCAAGAACGGGCCGAGATGGTTGATGCCGAAGGTGGCCTCGAATCCGTCGGCCGTCTCGGTCCGCTCGGTGAGGACGAGGCCGGCGTTGTTCACCAGAACGTGTATTTGGTCGTACCGGTCGAGCAGAACGGCTGCACCCTTCCGCACCGACGCCAGGTCGGCCAGGTCGAACACCACCAGGTCCACCAGGTCCGAGCCGCTGGAACGGCGGATGTCAGCCAGCGCCTCGCTCCCGCGGGACTCGCTGCGGGCGGTGATCACCGTGCGGGCACCCGCCCCGGCCAGGGCGGTCGCGGTCGCCTTGCCCACGCCCGAATTGCCACCGGTGATCACCACGGTCTTGCCGTCCATGGGGGCCACGACCTTCGCTGCTGGGCTCATGGGGGTCCTTCCGCTCCGTTCGGCCGGCCCGACTGTCGGGTACCGCGTCCGACGCTATTGCCCCGGGAGCCACCGCGCTTCGGCCATGGGCCGGCAGCGTCGTCCCGGGATGCGGCGGAGCGCGATCTACCGTACGGCCGGCCCGCCAGACCAGCCGGACGCCTGCCAGGCGGTGGTAGCGGCCGGAGCGGCCGTCGGGACCGGCCCGGCGACGTCGGTGGCGATCACGGCAGAGGGGGACGCCGAGGGTGCCGTTCCCGGTTCACCCGCCACTGCCTTGGGCGATCCCCGGCGGGCACGGCGGCCCATCGTGATGAACAGGGTGGCCGACACGGAGACGAAGGTGACCCAGATCACGAGTTGCAGCACGGTGGGCTGATCGGCGTAGCCGAGCAGGCTGTGGAAGACGTCGCCCAGCGAGCTGTTCTCACTCATGAAGCTGCTCGTGTTCCAGACCGGGTGCTCGAGGAAGGGGAGCCAGCCAAGCTGCTGCATGTTCTCGACCGCGTCGGCCAGCAGGCCGGCGGCGAACACCATGAGCACCACGCCGATGACCCGGAAGAACAGCCCGAGGTTGAGACGTCGCCCGAGCTTGAAGATCACGTACGCGATCGTCATCGCCACCGCCAGCCCGACCACCGCTCCGAGGAGCAGTGCCTTTCCGTGGGCGCCCGTGGCGGACTGGGTCGACGAGGCGAACACGATGGCCAGGGTGAACACCATCGTCTCGAGCCCTTCGCGGCCGACCGCTTGGAACGCCAGCAGGCCCAAGCCGAAACGAGCCTTGCCGTTGAGGGCCTTCTCGGAGCGGCGCTGGAGGTCGGCGGACATGGTCCGGCTGTGGGACTGCATCCAGAAGGTCATGTAGGTCAGGACCGACGCGGCCACCAGGAAGGTGATCGTCTCGAAGACGGTCTGCACCGTCGACCCCTCGTACTGCTTGATCACCAGGTACGCGGCGACCCCTCCGCCGATCACCAGCACCAGGGCGGCGGCCACGCCGAGGAACACGTCACGGAAGTGGCGGCGTTGCCCGATCCTGTCGAGGTAGGCCAGCAGGATGGCCACGATGATGCTGGCCTCGATCCCCTCGCGGAGGAATATCACGAAGGTGGGGATCATCGAGGCGCTGTGGTCAGGTCGCACATAGCTCAGATATTAGGTAAGCCTAATTTCACAGGTATGTCAACACTGCGCCCCAGCGTGCACGGGATCCGGGCCACCGGCCGGCCGAGCCGGCCAACCCGCCGGCCGATCGGACCTCAACCCACCTTGTGCAGCGTGTTGTGGTCGGTGTGGTGGAGGGGCTCGGCGAACTCCTTCATCTTGAGCATCGTCGTCTCGCTGTACGACCAGGTGCCGTCGGCCACCGTGATGGTCACCTCGTAGCTGAGCGAGCTGGCGTTGGCGGCCAGGTACTTGCCCTCGCCGATCGTGTACTGGTCGCCGCCCAGCGTCGCACCGAGTGAGAACTCGGTGGCATCTGCGGCGGCGGTGCCCCCGGCGAGCACGGTGATGCCGCGGGGCACCACGAAGCCCCGGAGGACCTCACCGGTGGCCGCGTCCCACAGCCAGTAGCCCACCTCGGTGTGGAAGGGGTTGTCCTCGCTGCCGCGCCACATGGCTGTCTTATAGTCGAGGCCGTAGAGGTGCTGGCTCCCGTTGTCGACCGGCCCGAAGGGCTTCATCGTGACCTTCTCGCTGTAGGGGGTGCCCAGCACCTTCCCCTCGGCGTGCGAGAAGGCGGTGTCCAGGCCGCCTTCGGCTTCCCACTCACCCACCAGTGCCCACAGGGGGCCCCATTCGTTGCTCATGCTTGCATCCGATCTTCCGAGGACGTCGTGGAGCTTCAGCCTAGGCCCACTGTGGACGACCGTGCCCCATTCCGTGCGGGCAGTGGCGCACGGTCGGCGGCCAGGCGGGCCGATCCCCCGGGTGGACGTCCGCACGGACCGGTGTCCCATCGGCCGGGCTCTACCGGCAGCGTCCGGGCATGGCACTCGACGAACAGAAGTACATCCTGTTGACCTCCTTCCGGCGGGACGGCACACCGGCTTCCGGCGGGACGGCACACCGGTGGGCACGCCGGTGTGGGTCGTGCCCCTCGAAGACGGCGGGCTCGGGTTCTGGACCGGCTCGGGGTCGGGCAAGGCCAAGCGCCTGGCCCACACCGGCCGGGTCACCGTCCAGCCCTGCGACGTCCGCGGCCGGGTCACCGACGGCACCAGCCCGACGGATGCCACCACACAGCTGGTCACCGGAGCCGACTACGAGGCGATCCAGCAGAAGGTCCGGGCCAAGTACGGCTTAATGACCACGACGTCGAAGCTCCTCGACACCGTGGGCGGGACGCTCCAAGGCAAGGGCATCCCCTACGGTGACCGCGGCGTGGTCACCACCCTGGCCGGCTGAGGTCCGTCGCTCGATCGAGAGGTCCGTCCCTAGATCGAGAAGTCCTCGCCCGACCACACCCCGGCCTCGGACGGGCGGGCGTCCCGGTGGTCAGCGGCGCTGCCGTCGAGGGCCGTCTCCAGCTGGTCGACCCGCCGGAGCAGTGACTGCAGGCTGGTGCCGAGGAGGTCCGGCATCAGGGTGTCCTCGAGGTCCGGGGGCGCCCCGGCCGACCGCGGTCGGGATCGGGCGATGACCTGGCCGGGCACGCCCACCACCACCGAGTTGGGAGGTACGGCCTTGACCACCACGGCATTGGCCCCGATGCGGCTGTCGTCGCCGATGGTCACCGGCCCGAGCACCTTGGCCCCGGCCCCGATGGTGACCCGGTCGCCGACGGTCGGGTGGCGCTTGCCGTGCTCGAGGCTGGTGCCGCCCAGGGTGACGCCCTGGTAGAGGGTCACGTCCTCGCCGACCTCGGCGGTCTCGCCGATGACCACGCCGGTGGCGTGGTCGATGAAGAGGCCGGCCCCGAGGGTGGCTGCGGGGTGGATGTCCACCCCGGTGAGCGCCCGGGCCAGAGCGGCGGTCACCCGGGCGGCGAAGGGGTACCCGCCCTCCCACAGCGCGTGGCTCGCCCGGTGGGCCCAGATGGCGTGCACCCCCGGGTAGCACAGGGCGATCTCCCATGCGGAGCGTGCCGCAGGGTCGCGGTCGCGTGCCGCCTGGAGATCGCCGCGCAGTGTGGCCAGCATCGTCGTTCGGTCCCGCCCGGTCAGTCGCTGAGGCCGGCGAACAGCGCGGTGGACAGGTACCGCTCGCCGAAGGAGGGGATGACCACCACGATCAGCTTGCCGGCGTTCTCGGGCCGACCCGCCAGCTGGAGAGCGGCCCAGATGGCGGCACCCGAGGAGATGCCCACGAGCAGGCCCTCCTCCTTGGCCGCCCGGCGGGCCAGGTCGAAGGCGTCG
>PLHF01000116.1 GCA_003138855.1 Acidimicrobiaceae bacterium
ACGTCAGCCTGACAGACAGGGGTCGGGCACCAAAGCGACCGTGCCATCCTGGTCAGCCCCCAATTCGACGGCTACGACAGCAACCACCGCTTCTAGTCCTCAGGGAGGGTGGCGGTTCGCGGGTGCCTCGGTGCGGCACGTTGGGGGAAGGTTGGACTACTCACGCCGGGCGCCTGTTGAATTCGTCTGAGGAATGCCGTAGGTTGCGAATTGGAGCTTGAAAGTGATCGGATGTGGCCCTGACTGACTGAGCCATCGCGGCAATCGACCATCTCCTGGGTCTGCCGCCTTCGGTCACAGGGAGTCGTGTGATGTCGCATTGTCAGAGCCTGATTTGGATGCCGGGTGTCACCACTCGCCTGCGCGCCGTCCGTTGCCTGCACGTGGGCCACGGCTGATGTCCCTCCACTCGGTCGAGGATGCCTCCAAGCTCAGGCGAATCATCGAGGCAATGCTCCTCATCGGAGCGGACCTGGACCTTCCAGACCTGCTCCGACACGTCATCGAGGAGGCCCGCTCCATAACGGGGGCTCACTATGGTGCAATCGGAGTTCTGAATAGCGAGCGGACAGCGCTTGCCGAGTTCATCACGGTCGGCCTTGCGCCAGACGACGAGGTGCGAATAGGAGATCGACCGAAAGGTCTCGGCGTGTTGGGCCTGGTCATCTCCGATCCTGAAGCGCTCCGCATAGCGGATTTGAACTCCCACCCCAATCGTTCTGGGTTCCCCCTCAATCATCCACCGATGACCTCGTTCCTCGGCGTTCCCATCAGGGTCCGGGAGGAGGTCTACGGCAACCTCTACTTGACCGACAAGGTTGGATGGTCCGAGTTTACGAACGACGACCTCGTGCTCACCGAGGCATTGGCCCTTGCCGCAGGGATTGCGGTCGAGAACGCCCGGCTCCATCAGAGCGTGAAGGTGACGTCAATCCAGGATGATCGGCAACGTCTTGCCGGAGACCTCCACGACAGGGTGATTCAGCGCCTGTTCGGGGCCGGGCTCTCGCTCCAGGGCATCGCAGGCGCTGTCAAGACCGACGGATTGTCGGACCGCTTGAATTCGGTGATAACGGAGATCGACCACACGATCCGTGAGATTCGATCCACGATTTTCGAGCTGAGCCTCATCGACACCGAGCAGGGTATCCGGGCGCAGGTCATCGCGCTCTTGCGAGAACTGAGCCAGGTCGTCGGCTTTGAGGTGAGATCGGCTTTCGACGGTCCGGTGGACACGGGCATCTCGGACGACGTCGCCGGGCATCTGCTGGCTACGGTGCGGGAAGCGGTCACCAACATCGGACGCCACGCCAATGCCACCAAGGCCGACGTCTTGCTCAGCGTGCATGGCGACCTTTGCCGCCTCCAGGTCAGTGACAATGGTCGGGGCATGGGTGGGACCGGGACGACCGGCGGCGGCCTTGGGCTGAACAACATGCGACGTCGAGCGGAGAAGCTGCAAGGACGTCTCGAACTGACTGGCAATTCGGCCGGTGGAACGACGTTGGATTGGCAGGTACTCGCGAAGTAGCTGGCTACCGTCTGGAGCTGAAGCCCGGTTGAGGAGGTAGTCAAGTGTTCCCTACCGCCGGCCGAGGGTCATCACACGACAGTCACGTTCTCGGGGTCATGGCTGAAATGGGCAGTAAACGGGGCAAGCGCCCGGAGGCGTCGCAACGAGTCCCTTGCAGCATCCTCCCAGGTCTCGTCGTAGAGGTTCGAAGCAGCGGGTTGCCCGCTGCGCAGCTCTTCCGCTCGGTAGGCGCACTGCGCTGCGAAAACGACACGTTCGTCGGCGGATTCGATCACAACCGATTGATGGCCAGGCGTATGGCCGGGTGTCGACAGCAGACGAACCCCCTCGGCGATCTCCTCGTCACCATTGACGAGCCGCAGCCGGTCCTTCGGGATAGCCGCCCAGTCCGGCACTGTGTAGAGGGGCGTTTGTGCCGCCTCGTACTCGGCGGCCTGCACGTAGACGGGAGCAGCAAGAACGGCCTGCTGGCCACAGTGGTCGAAGTGCAGATGGGGCACGGCCACGGCGGCGATATCGGAGGTTGCTAGCCCAATCGCTCCGAGTGCGTCCGCCAGCGACGTGACTTTGGGGTTGTACCACTCGTCAATCGCCGGGTTGCCGAATCCAATGCCCGTGTCCACGAGGACGACACCATCGGGATGTCGGATGACCCACGCATGCACCGGAAATGGTTCGAACGTTGCGTGCTCTGGGTGCCACTCGGGGACAGAGGTCACAGTTGCAAGCATCAGTCGTTCAACTGTCGGCAGCTTCGACAAGGGCACGCCGGGCAACCTACTCCTCGACCTACCCCATCGCTGCCGGGAGTGCGGTGCTGAGCGAGTGCCCCGTGCAGCACTCCGGGGTCACAGTGTGGAGCCGAACATGACGGGCAAGTGTCCTCTACCTCGAGCCATTCCCGTTTGATTACTGCGTGCTCACCGGGACCGAGAGAGATGGAGATGGACTCGTATCGAATTACAGCGATTGCGGGCATCGCCCGTGTGGGGCTCGTCGCAGTCGGATCCAGCAGTGGTCTGCGGATTGCCGCGCCACCGGGACGGCGACCTTGCTGACCGCATGCCCGCAGGCGTCTGCCACCCGCCGGGAAGGTCAGGCGGCCGCTGCTGGCACCGGCTGATAGCGGGCGACGGAGAACGCGAGCAGCAGGGGCACGTCCACCGCGAACATGACCAGCAAGGCGGTGAACAGGGCCAGCTGCCTGGACGGGGTGTGGTCGTAGACGAAGACGAACTCGAGGATGCCGGCGATGACGAGGTAGGCGAGCAGGGCCCAACCGAACACCTGGCGGAAGGTGCCCCAGTCGAACTCCTTGATGCGGGCCAGCAGGACCAGGTTGACCACCAGGATGGTTGCGGCGAGCGCGGCGAGGATGACCGCGGGGACCAAGGACGCGGAATGGTCGTAGCCCGCGGCCAGGTAGATCCCCCCGATGATCGTGAGCGCGAGGGTGACCGTTGCCAGTCTCGCCACGGGAGGGAGGTCCGCCTGCCTCTTGTCGATCTCGTCGGGCCCCGGAAGAACCCGTTCGGGGGTGGTAGTCATCGGCTGGCCAGAAACGTCATGATCACGATGGTGGCGATCTGCATGAGCCCGGTGATGCCTGCGGTGTAGATGAAGATCTTCATGAGCCTGCCGACGCGCTCGCCGTTGGGCCGTGGCTTCTTGAGCTCGAACAGCACTGCCAGGTTGGCGGGCTCGAGCAGTCCCAGGGCGATGACCGCCATCGCTCCGACGATGATGTACGAGGCGACCAGCCAGCCATGATGCGGGTAGGCGGCGTCGAGGTTGCCCAAGTGCCTCGCCAGCTGGAATCCGGCGCCCAGGGTCATGGCCACGAGGGTGGGCATGATCAGGATCATCTTGGGCATGAACCGGACGGTGAAATCGATCCGCGACTGGACGGGCAGTCGGCCGAGGATCGGACCGATGATCAGGCCGAGGAACAGATCGATGCTGGTCCACAGCCCGCCCCCCGCCACGTGGAAGAAGGTGAGCGCCCACAGCGAGTTGGAGGCGATGGCCACCACCAGGCCCACGAGGAGGGCAGCCACGATGGGCAGGCCACGCACCGGCACGATCGAAAACTCGGGCACCGACGGAGGGGCGCCCACGGCATGGGGCGGCCCAGCGCCGACATCGACAGCGGTTTCGGCAACGGTATCGGTCATGGCCCCGCTCCTGGTTCCGACAGTGGCCCCGCACCACACCGGTGGGTCTCGTCCTGGTGGTAGAGATTGTACGCCCGCTGCGTACGGAGATCAACGATGAGCGCGTTCATGAACGATGACCGCGTTGATCGACGATGGCTGCGTTCCGACGACCACGTTCCGCCGGTGCCGGCTACCAGCCGCCCCGGTGAACGCTGTCCCCGAGGGTGCGTCGCGGGCGGTGAGCGGAGACCGGCCGGGGGTCCGGCCCCGACGCCTCGCCCAGCAGAACCGCTCCGAGCCACCCGAGGCGTTCGGGTACGCCGAGCGCGGCGCGCAGGGCCTCTTCGCCCCGGAAGTTGCCGAGGAACGCGCTTCCGAGCCCGGCATCGGCGGCACCCAGAAGGAGCGTCATGACGGCGAACCCGGCATCGACGAACCAGAAGGGGACCACCCACCCGACGTCGCTGCCCTCGGGTGGGAGCTTGTCCGGCTCCCGGTAGCGGGCGACATAGGCCTCGGAGTCGGCGAACGCCAGGACCACCACCGGGGCGCGGGACAGCCCCTCGTATCGCCTCGAGCGGGCCCGCCACGCCTCGTCGGTGGTGGCCTCCCAGAAGGGGGCGGTCTGCTCGCTCCCTTCCAGGACGACGAACTCCCGACCCTGGGTGTGGCCCGCCGATGGGGCTCGCAGGGCGAGCGCCAGCAGGCGGTCGAGGACGCCGGGTTCCAGAGGCCGGTCGCTGAAGCTCCTGGTCATATGCCGGCGCTGCACGGCCTCGGTCAGCTCCATGGGGCGAACGCTACCGCCGACGGTCCGCCGACGGGCGCCCTCGGGGACCGGGCCGCAGGTCGGTGGGAATGTCGACCCCACTGGTAGTGTTTGACCCGTAGTTGAGCTGAGCGGGGACCGCGACCGGTCCACCGCCGTCGAAGAAGGATTGTGATCGCCGTGCCCACCTTCAGGGAGATGCTGGCCGAGGCCAAGGCTGCTGTCCGGGAGATCCAGCCCGCGCTGGCCGAAGAGGAGATCGCCGGCAACGCGGTGATCCTCGACGTCAGGGAGCCGGACGAGTACGAGCAGGGGGCGCTGCCCGGGGCGGTGCACATCCCCCGGGGGACCCTCGAGACCTCCGTCGAGGGACGGATCCCCGACAAGTCCTCCCACGTGGTGGTGTACTGCGCGGGCGGCACCCGGTCGGCGTTCGCCGCCAGGACGATGCAGGAGCTGGGTTACTCGGACGTGGCCTCGGTGATCGGCGGCTTCAACCGGTGGAAGGACGAGGGTCGGCCATGGTCGGCCCCCCGTTCGCTCTCGCCTGAGCAGCGCAACCGCTACCAGCGCCACCTGCTCCTCCCCGAGGTCGGCGAGGTCGGGCAGCTGGAGCTGCTCGATGCGAACGTCCTGCTGCTGGGGGCCGGCGGGCTCGGCTCTCCTGCCGGCCTCTACCTGGCCGCCGCCGGTGTGGGGACCCTCGGGATCATCGACATGGACGTGGTCGACGCCTCGAACCTCCAACGCCAGATCCTGCACAACACCGACAGGATCGGCGAGCGGAAGGTCGATTCGGCGAAGAAGACGCTGACCCTGATCAACCCCGACGTGAACGTGGTGACGTACGACGTGCGGTTGGGGGCTGACAACATCCTCGACATCATCGACGGCTACGACGTGATCGTCGACGGCACCGACAACTTCCCGACCCGGTACCTGGTCAACGACGCCTCGCTGCTGAAGCGGATTCCGGTGGTCCACGGATCGATCTTCCGGTTCGAGGGGCAGGCAACCGTGTTCAATCCGTACGAGGGCCCCTGTTACCGGTGCATGATCCCCGAGCCGCCGCCGGCCGAGTTGGCGCCCAGCTGCTCGGAGGCCGGCGTCCTCGGCGTGCTCCCCGGCATCGTCGGGTCGATCCAGGCCATCGAGGCCATCAAGATCCTCCTGGGCATCGGCGACACCCTCCAGGGACGCCTGCTGGCCTACGACGCCCTCGAGCAGAGCTTCCGCACCTTCAAGGTGCACCGCGACCCGAACTGTCCGGCCTGTGGCCCCGGGGCGGCGGACATCGTCATCGCCGAGTACGACGACCTGTGCATGCCCCACGCAGCGGAGCCCCCCGCCGGACCCTGATCCGACGGCGTCCCGGCCCGAGGTGACCGGTGCCGGCCGGGGCCGGCCGGAGAACGGCGCGCCGCGGACACCGTAACCTGTGCCCATGGCACCACACAGCGCATCCTCCGGGACGGGACGCGAGCGGGTCACCGACTCCGGCATCGAGATCCGCCCGGTCTACGGCCCCTCGGATCTGGAGGGTTGGGACCCCGCCCGGCAGCTGGGGGAGCCGGGGCACTTCCCCTTCACCCGGGGGATCCGGCCCGACATGTACCGGGGACGGCTGTGGACCATGCGCCAGTACGCCGGGTTCGGCACCGCCGAGTCGACCAACGAGCGGTTCAAGTTCCTGCTGGGGGCCGGCCAGACCGGCCTGTCCTGCGCCTTCGACCTCCCCACCCAGATGGGGTACGACTCCGACCATCCGAGATCGGAGGGCGAGGTGGGAAAGGTGGGGGTGGCCATCGACTCGTTGGCCGACATGCGGCTGCTGCTGGCCGGCCTCCCCCTCGACAAGGTCACCACCTCGATGACCATCAACGCCACCGCGGCGATCCTCCTGCTCTTCTACCAACTGGTGGCGGAGGAGAACGGGGTGGACCCGAAGCATCTCGGCGGCACCATCCAGAACGACATCTTGAAGGAGTACGTCGCCCGCGGCACCTACATCTACCCGCCGCGTCCGTCGATGCGGCTGGTCACCGACACGTTCTCCTACTGTGCCGAGCACCTTCCGGCCTGGAACACCATCTCCATCTCCGGGTACCACATCCGCGAGGCGGGCTCGACGGCCGTGCAGGAGATCGCCTTCACGATCGCCAACGGGATCGCCTATGTGGAGGCGGCGTTGGCCGCCGGCCTCGACGTCGACGCCTTCGCCCCCCGCCTCAGTTTCTTCTGGAACGCCCACAACAACCTGTTCGAGGAGGTGGCGAAGTACCGTGCCGCCCGGCGGATGTGGGCGAAGATCATGACCGAGCGGTTCCACGCCAGGGACGAGAAGTCGACGCTGCTCCGGTTCCACACCCAGACCGGCGGCTCGACCCTGACCGCGCAGCAGCCCGAGAACAACATCGTGCGGGTGACCATCCAGGCCATGGCCGCGGCCCTGGGGGGTACCCAGAGCCTCCACACCAACGGCTACGACGAGGCCCTCGGCCTCCCCACCCAACGGGCCGCCAAGATCGCCCTTCGCACCCAACAGGTCGTCGGCTACGAGTCCGGCATCGCCGACACGGTCGACCCGCTGGCCGGGTCCTGGTTCGTCGAGTCGCTGACTGACGAGGTCGAGAGGGGGGCATGGGAGTACCTCGAACGGATCGACGCCATGGGCGGGGCCGTGGACGCAATCGAGGCCCAGTACATGCAACAGGAGATCGAGCAGGCTGCCTACGCCTACGCCAAGGCCATCGACGCAGGGGAGAAGGTCGTCGTCGGGGTCAACAAGTTCGTGGACGACGACGTGGATGCGACCGAGGTGTTCCCCATCGACGCCGAACTGCAGCGGTCCCAGGTGGCCAGGGTCAGACGGGTGAAGGCCGAACGTGACCAGGCGGCGGTCGATGCGTCCCTGGGCGATGTCGAGGCCGCTGCCCGCGGTACGCAGAACCTCCTGATCCCGATGAAGGTCGCCCTGTCCCGGATGGCGACCCTGGGTGAGGTTTCCGACATCCTCCGGGGCGTCTTCGGCGAGTTCCACCCCAACGCGTAGCCGGCCCGTCGGGCCGGCGCCGCAGCGCGCCCACCCCGTCAGCGGGCCAGCAGCCGCTCGCGCAGGGGGCCCGGTTGGGCCGCATCGATGGCCGTCCACGCCATGGCCAGGGCCCCGTCCCGGACGGCCTCGTCCGCCGACGGGGTGATGCAGGCGGCTGCGAACTCCGGTTGGTGGTTCACCGAGCCGCCGGCATCGATGCCGAGCAGCGGGTGGATGGTGGGGACCGCCAGTGACACGTTGGCCATGTCCGTGGACAGCGTGGGACGGGGCGCGTCCTCGTCGTCGAGGGCGAAGCTGCGGCCCAACTGCTCGGCATTGGACCGGTAGAGGGCCAGCAGGCCGGCGTCGCTCTCCATGTGGGAGTAGGCCGGGGCGAGGGTCTCGTAGCTGAGCGACGACCCGGTGGCCAGGGCACCGGCCTTGAAGCACCCCCTGACCCGGGGCTCGAGCAGCTCCAGCCCGGCCAGGGTCGCCGAGCGGCACATGAACCGGCCGGTGGCGGTTGCGGGGATGATGTTGGCGGCCTGGCCTCCCTCGAGGACGACCCCGTGGACCTGGTCGCCCGGGCGGAGCTGCTGGCGCAGCAGGCCGATGGCCACCTGCGAGATGACCATTGCGTCGCCGGCGTTGATCCCCTCCCACGGTGCGGCCGAGGCGTGGGCGCTCTTCCCGCTGAACGAGACGTCGAAGTGGGAGACGGCCAGGCAGGTCCCCTCGAGGCGATCGTTCGGCCAGGGGTGGATCATCATGGCCGCGTCGACGTCCCCGAAGACCCCATGCTCCAGCATGGTCACCTTGCCGCCCCCACCTTCCTCGGCCGGAGTCCCCAGCACCCGGACGGTCAAACCCAGCTCGTCGGCCAGTCCGGCCAGACCCAACCCGGCGCCGACGGCGGCAGCGGCGATGATGTTGTGCCCGCATGCGTGCCCTACCCCGGGGAGGGCGTCGTACTCGGCGCAGACGGCGATCACCAGCGGCCCCGAGCCGATCTCCGCGCTGAACGCGGTGGGCATCCCCGCCACTCGCTTGGTGACGGCGAAGCCGCCCTCGGCCAGCGCCCCGGCGGTCCAGGCGCAGGCCCGCTCCTCCTCGAAGGCGGTCTCCGGCTGCCCGTGGATGGCGTGACTCAGCCCGATCAGGCCGGGGAGGCCGGCATCGATTGCCCGGCGGGCGGCGCCCTTCAGGGCGGCTGGGTCCGGCATGGAGCTGGTCGGCCTCTCCTCAGGCGATCACGGCGATGACATCGCCGGGGCCGACCGAATCGCCAGCGGAGACCTTGACCTCCGTCACCGTGCCCGCCTTCTCGGCGTTGACGTTGTTCTCCATCTTCATTGCCTCGAGCACGCACACGGTCTGGCCCACCTCCACGGCATCGCCGGCGGCAACCAGCACCTTGACGATGGTCCCCTGCATGGGCACGGCCACCGTGCCCGACCCGGCGCCCGACGCTGCGGCCTTGGGCCTCTTCGGGCCGGCGCCCCGGGCCGGGCCGGCATGTCCGACGGGGGCGACGACGGCGTCGCCCAGGTCGGGAACCCACAGCTTCACCTGGTAGCGGCGCCCGTCCACCTCTGCGGTGACGTCTCGGAGGACCTTCGGCACGTCATGGTCCCCGCCGGCGCCGGTCGCCGGGGGAACGCCGGCCGTTGTCGAGGTGACCCCGCTCAGGTCGAGGGTCTGCTCGACCCAGTTGGTCGAGTGCTGGGCGGAGATGAAGTCCGGATTGGTCAGGATGGCGATGTCGGCCGGCAGGGTGGTCGCCACTCCTTCGATCACCGTCTCGTCGATGGCCCGGAGCATCCGCAACCGGGCGGCCTCGCGGTCATGGCCCCACACGACCAGCTTGGCCAACAGGTTGTCGTAGTACTGGCTGAGCGTATCGCCCGATTCGTATCCGGCATCCAGCCGGACCCCGGGGCCCCCGGGGGCCACGAAACGGGAGATGGTGCCCGGTGACGGGGTGAAGGCCCCGCCCGCCGGGTTCTCCGCGTTGATCCGGATCTCGATGGCGTGCCCGTTGCGGAGGACGTCGTCCTGGCCGAATCCGAGCGGCTCACCCGAGGCGACCCGCAGCTGCCACTCGACCAGGTCGAGACCGGTCACCAACTCGGTCACCGGGTGTTCGACCTGCAGGCGGGTGTTCATCTCGAGGAAGAAGAACTCGCCGTCCTGGTACAGGAACTCGACGGTCCCCGCGTTGACGTAGCCGCAGGCCTCGGCCACCTTTACCGCCGCTTCTCCCATGGCGTGCCGGATCTCGTCGGGGAAGTCCGGGGCCGGGCTCTCCTCGACCAGCTTCTGGTGGCGGCGCTGTGCCGAGCAGTCGCGCTCGCCGAGCCAGAGCGTGGTGCCGTGGGTGTCGGCGATGATCTGCATCTCGATGTGCCGAGGCCATGCCAGGTACCGCTCGACATAGCACTCGTCCCGCCCGAAGTAGGACGCCGACTCCCGCATGGCCGACTCGAGGGCCTCGGCTGCCTCGTCCGGCCCGCTGACCACCTTCATGCCGCGGCCACCGCCGCCGAAGGCGGCCTTGATGGCCACCGGCCAGCCGAACTCGTTGCCGAATGCGGCCACCTCGTCGCCCCTACGGAGGACGTCGGTGCGGCCCGGGACTCCGGTGACTCCCGCCCGTTCGGCCGCGTGGCGGGCGCTGATCTTGTCACCCATGATGTCGATGGCCTCGGGCGGCGGCCCGATGAAGGTCACGCCGAGCTCGGTGATGGCGCGGGCGAAGTCCGTGTTCTCCGAGAAGAAGCCGTACCCGGGGTGGACGGCGTCGGCCCCGCTCCTCACGATGACGTCGAGGATGGCCTCCGTGTTCAGGTAGCTCTCGGCGGCGGTCTGGCCACCGAGGGCGTACGCCTCGTCGGCCAGCCGGACGTGGAGTGCCTCCCGGTCGAGCTCGGAGTACACGGCGACGGTGGCCACGCCGAGCTCTCGGCACGTCCTGATGACCCGGACCGCGATCTCTCCCCGGTTGGCGATGAGGACCTTCTTCAGCACGCTGTGCCTTTCGACTCGGAGTGACTACGGAGCGGTGGTGGGACCGCTGCGAGGTGTTACAACACTGTCACGGCACGTAGGGTGTGTGCCATGCCGGGCACCCGGTTCACCGACATCCGGCGGTTCGACTCGATCGACTCCACCAACAGGTACTTGCTCGAGGAGGCCCGGGCAGGGGCACCGGAGGGCGTCGTGGCGGTCTCCGACCACCAGACGGCCGGACGGGGCCGGCTCGGTCGCAGTTGGGAGGCGCCCCCGGGGTCCAACCTCTTGGTGTCGGTGCTGCTTCGCCCCGATCTGCCCGGCGACCAGCAGCACCTGGCCAGCGCCGTCGTCGCCCTGGCTGCGCTCGATGCGGTCGACACCGTGGTCGGCGTGCGGCTGGGGGTCAAGTGGCCGAACGACCTGCTCGGGCCGGACGGCAGGAAGGTCGCCGGGGTCCTGGCCGAAACGGATCTGGGCGCTCCTGCGACGCGGACCGGTGCCACGGGCCCCCCGATCGTGGTGGGAATCGGGATCAACGTGAACTGGCCAGCCGACGCCGCCGACCTGCCCGAGGGGCTGATCGGTCTGGCCACGTCGCTCCGGGAGCTGGTCGGGCGGCCCATCGCCCGCTCGGAGGTCCTCGACGCCCTGCTGGAGGCGATGGAGCCCCGGGTGGGCGACCTGGGCACCGCTTCGGGACGGATCCGACAGGCCGGCGACCTGCGTGCGGCGTGCACCACCATCGGCACCCGGGTCCGGGTCGATCTCGCGAATGAGTGGTTCGAGGGTACGGCCACCGACCTGACCCCGGAGGGTCACCTGGTCGTCGACGTCTCCGGCACCCGCCGCACGGTGGTCGCCGGGGACGTCGTCCATGTGCGCTCCCGAGAGGAAGCGGACCGGGCGTGACCCCGAGGGCGTGACCTGAGCGCCCGACCGGCGGTCATCGGACCACGGCCGGGGCTAGCCTTGGACGATCATGCGACTACTCGTCACCGGCGGTGCCGGTTTCATCGGCTCCAACTTTGTGCGCTTCTGGGTAAACCGGCACCCGGAGGACCAGGTCGTCGCGTTCGACGTGCTCACCTATGCCGGAAACCGGCCCAGTCTGGCGGATGTCGAGGACCGGATCGGGTTCGTCCAGGGGGACATCTGCGACCTCGAGGCGGTATCCAATACGCTGGCCGAGCACCAGATCGACGTGATCGTCAACTTCGCCGCCGAGTCCCACAACAGCCTGGCCATCCTCGATCCGACCCGCTTCTTCCGGACCAACGTTCTCGGCACGCAGACGCTGGCGGAGGCCGCGCGCCAGCACGGCGTCTCCAGGTTCCACCACATCTCCACCTGTGAGGTCTACGGGGACCTGCCCCTCGATTCGGACGAGAAGTTCACCGAGGAGACCCCCTACCGCCCTCGCACCCCCTACAACGCATCGAAGGCCGGCGCCGACCATGCCGTCAGGGCCTATGTGGAGACGTTCGGGCTGCCGGCCACCATCACCAACTGCTGCAACAACTATGGGCCCTACCAATTCCCCGAGAAGGTGATTCCCCTGTTCACCGCCAGGGCCCTCGACGACCAGCCACTTCCCCTCTATGCCTCCACGCAGAACAGGCGCGAGTGGTTGCATGTCGACGACCACTGCCGTGCCATCGAACTGGTTCTGCAACACGGCCTCGTGGGGGAGACCTACAACGTGGGCAGTGGCATCGAAGCGAGCATCGAGGAGATCGCCGACGCCGTCCTCGAGGCCACCGGCAAGCCGCAGACGCTGAAGGAGATCGTCCCGGACCGCCCGGGCCACGACCGACGGTACCTGCTGGACTCGACGAAGATCCGCTCGACCCTGGGTTGGGAGCCGACCGTGCCGTTTGCCCAGGGCCTCGCCGACACCGTGGCCTGGTACGCGGCCAACCGGAGCTGGTGGGAACCACTGCGCGATCGGGCGCCTGTGGTCGAAGGGGACTGGTCGCCGGGGGAAGGCACGCCCGGCTCTGCCCCCCGGCCGTGAACCGACCGCTGCGGGTACTGGTCACCGGGGGCAACGGCCAACTGGGCCGCGACCTCCGCGACGTGCTGGCCGGCACTGTCCCCGCCGGCGGTGAGCGCCTGGGCGCGCACGACGGATTCGGGCTGCTGCCCCCCGTTTCGGAGGGGACGTTCGAGGTGCTGACCACCGACATCGATACCCTCGACCTGGTCGATCGGACCGCGGTCAGAGAGGCGGCCGACACGTTCCGTCCGGACGTCGTGCTCCACTGCGGTGCCTACACGGCGGTCGATGCCTGCGAGTCCGACCCCGACACTGCGTTCGCGGTCAACGCCCTCGGCACCAGGCATGTCGCGGAAGCGGCGGTCGATGTCGGGGCCCATCTCGTCTACCTCTCGACCGACTACGTCTTTGACGGCACCCTCGAGCGGCCCTACGTCGAGTGGGACCTGCCCAACCCGCGCTCGGTGTACGGACGCAGCAAGCTCGGGGGCGAGATGGAGGTCCACGCCGTTGGCGGTACGTCTGCCACGGTGGTCCGGACCGCATGGGTGAGCGGTGCCCACGGTGCCAACATGGTCAAGACGGTGCTGCGGCTGGCCGCTGCTGCTCCCGAGGCCCCGCTTCGGTTCGTCGACGACCAGCACGGCTGCCCCACGTTCACCGCCGACCTGGCACGGGCGGTCGTCCGGCTTGCGCTCGATCGTCGGCCGGGGACCTTCCACGTGACCAACCAGGGCGAGACCACCTGGTTCGGGTTCGCCCAGGCGACCCTCGCCGCTGCCGGTCTCGACCCGCGTCAGGTAGTGCCGATCGCCACCTCCGAGCTCGACCCGCCGCGGCCGGCGTCCCGCCCGGCGAACTCGAGACTCGACAATGCCGCCCTGCGCCTCTCGGGACTGCCGATGCTTCCGTCGTGGACCGAATCGCTGGAGCGACTGGTCAACGCCCTCTCGGACGCAGCCTGACAACGTGCCACCTACCGCTGTGAGACCATGGGAGCAGTGCACTGTGGTCCCGGAACCTGCGGTGGGCCTCGGCGGGTAGGCGGGGGCGGGACGTAAGGCCGGCCGAGCGGGGGCGGTGACAGTTGCGGTTCAGAACGGATCGGGCCGTGTCGACATGATGACGTCCCATCGATTCGAAAATGAGATCCGACTGATGACGACAGGGAACGACGTATGACGCCAGGGACCGGAGGTCCGTCCGCAGGGAGCGGTAGCGGTTCCGGGAGGGTGCCCGATCGGAGCCCAGCCCGGCCCAGTGCCTCCTTCGGCCACGGCGGTGCAGCGGTGCGGGTCCTGCCCCATGGCCGGGGGCACACCGTGGCGGTCATCGGTGTCGGCTACGTGGGCCTGCCCACCGCGGCCACCCTGGCCCATCTCGGCCATCGGGTGACCTGCGGCGACGTCGATCCGGCCAAGGTGGCCATGCTCGAGCAGGGCAACGTTCCCATCGTGGAGGACCACCTCGAGGAGCTGGTGCGCGAGGGCCAGGCTGCGGGACGCCTCCGGTTCGTGGTCGGCGCCACGGCGGCGGTGCAGGGCGCCGAGTTCGTGTTCCTGTGCGTGCCCACGCCCCAGGACGACGACGGCTCAGCCGATCTCTCCTTCGTCGAGGCCGTCGCCGAGGAGATCGGCCCCCATCTCTCGCCGGGCTCGGTCATCGTGAACAAGTCGACGGTCCCCGTGGGGTCGACCCTGGTGGTCGAGCGGGTGCTCGGCCGGCCGGATGTCACGGTGGTCTCCAATCCGGAGTTCCTGCGAGAGGGAACCGCGGTGGCGGACAGCCTCCATCCCGAGCGCATCGTGGTCGGTGCGGACGACCAGGCAGCCGCGGCCAGGGTGGGGGACCTCTTTTCCGGGACCCATGCCCCCTTGCTGATCACCGATTCCGCCACTGCCGAGACGATCAAGTACGCGTCCAACGCATTTCTGGCCACCAAGCTGAGCTTCATCAATGCGGTCGCCGGGTTGTGCGAGGCGGTCGGCGCGGACGTGCGGGACGTCATCCTGGGGCTCGGCTACGACAGGCGGATCGGATTCGAGTACCTGCGTCCCGGTCCGGGGTGGGGCGGCAGCTGCCTGCCCAAGGACACCAGGGCGCTGGTGCACATCGCGGAGCAGGCCGGGTATGACTTCTCGTTCCTGAGGGGGGCCATCGCCACCAATGACGAACAGTTCGTGCGCGTGGTGAACAAGGTCAAGGCGGCCGTGGCGCCGTCGATCGGCGGGAGCCCGGTGGGCCGAGCCATCACCGACGGGCTCACCGGAGAGGCGGATCCGTCGTCATCGGGCGACGAGTTCGGCGGAGCGGTCATCGCGGTATGGGGCCTGACCTTCAAGGCCGGCACCGACGACCTGCGGAACTCGCCGGCCATCGAGGTGGCGCAGCGCCTGGTGAGCGGTGGTGCCACCGTGCAGGCGTTCGACCCCACGGTGTCGGTACCCGCCGGCCAGGCGTCGGCACCGGTCCCCGGACTGTCCGGGCTCTCCGATGACGGGTACTCGTCGGCCTCCGGCGGTTCGCTGCGCGCCTTTTCCGACGCCTACGCGGCCTGCCAGGGTGCGGTGGCCGTGGTGGTGCTCACCGAGTGGGACGAGTTCCGGTGGCTGGACTTCGACAAGGTCCGTACGACGATGGCCATCCCCGTGGTGGTCGACGCCCGCAACCTGCTGGACCCGGCCCAGCTCCGGAGGCTCGGGTTCGAGTACACCGGAATCGGCCGGCGATGAGCGGCCGGCAGGTCGTGCTCGGCGGCGGTGGGTTCATCGGGTCGCACCTGTGTGACCGACTGCTGGATCGCGGCGACCAGGTGGTGTGCGTCGACGACTTCTCGACCGGTCGCCGATCCAACGTGGCCCACCTGCACGGGCACCCGGGATTCACCCTGGTCGAGGCCGACGTCTCTGTGGGGTTGCCGGTGGAGGGCCCGGTCACCGGGGTGTTCCACCTGGCGAGCCCGGCTTCCCCCACCGACTATCTCGCCCGTCCCCTGGAGACCTTGGCCGTGGGTAGCGAGGGCACTCGACACGGCCTCGAGTTGGCCCACCGTTGCGGAGCACGTTTTCTGTTGGCATCGACCAGTGAGGTGTACGGCGATCCCGACGTCCATCCGCAGCCAGAGTCCTACTGGGGAAACGTGAACCCGGTGGGACCGCGCAGCGTCTACGACGAGTCCAAGCGGTTCGCCGAGGCGTTGACCTTGGCCCATCACCGGACCCTCGGCACCGATGTCGCCGTCGTCAGGATCTTCAACACCTACGGCCCGCGCCTCCGGCCCGATGACGGAAGGGTCGTCTCCAACTTCGTCCTCCAGGCACTCCGGGGCGAGCCGCTCACCGTCTACGGGGACGGCAGCCAGACACGGAGCCTCTGCTACGTCGGGGACGAGGTGCGGGGACTGATCGCACTGTTCGACTCGCATCTCACCGGTCCCGTCAACATCGGCAATCCCGACGAGTACACGGTTCTCCAGCTGGCCCGGGCAGTGTTGGACCTGATGGGATCCTCGTCGACCATCATCCACCTGGCACTCCCCGTCGACGACCCGACCCGTCGCCGGCCGGACATCACCATGGCCCGGGAAGCGCTCGGCTGGGAGCCGACGACGGCCCTCGAGGACGGTCTGGCCCGCACGGCGTCGGCTCTGGCCGAGGAGGTCGGCATTGCCGGCCCGCCCCGGAACGGGGAACAGGGGTCGCCAACAGTGCTAGAGAGTGAGCCCGACCCTACAGCCGGGCGACGCAAGGAGTGCGATCCCAATGACTGACGCCGGACCAGAGAGGCCAGAGGACGTGCCGGGAGAACCGATCGCCGAACCTGACCACTTCACCCTCCTGTCGGTGATCGTCCCGGTCTTCAACGAGCGGACCACGGTGGCCGAGGTGCTCAGGCGCATCAGGGCGGTCGAGCTTCCCCTGGCCGTCGAGGTCATCGTGGTCGACGACGGCTCATCGGACGGTACGGACAAAGTGTTGGCCGCCCTGGGAGACTCGACGGTGCGGGTGATGACCCATCCGGTGAACAAGGGGAAGGGCGCAGCCATCCGCACCGGCATGGAGAACGTGCGCGGCGACCTGGTGCTGGTCCAGGATGCCGACCTCGAGTACGACCCCCAGGACTGGTGCAAGCTGCTCGATCCCATCCTGCGGGGCAAGGCGCAGGTCGTGTACGGGAGTCGGTTCACCGGCGAGAGGAAGAACATGCTCCCGCTCCACTGGATCGGCAACCGGTTCCTCTCGCTGGTCACCAACATCCTGTACTCGTCGACGCTCTCCGACATGGAGACCTGCTACAAGCTGTTCGACCATCGGGTGCTCGAGGGAATCACCATCCAGTCCGACAAGTTCGACTTCGAGCCCGAGATCACCGCCAAGGTCCTGCGCCGCGGCTTTCGGATCTACGAGGTCCCGATCTCCTATGCCGGGCGGGAGGTCACAGAGGGGAAGAAGGTCACCTGGCAAGATGGGTTCGGCGCGTTGAAGGCCCTGATCAAGTTCCGATTCACCCCGCTCGACAAGTGAGCCCGGGCGCCGGCGCCCAGGAGAGGGGCCAGGCCGACGGTCCGCCCCCGACCACCCCGGCGGACCACCCAGGGGACGGCATCCGCCACCAGGTCGCGGTGGTCATCGTCAACTACGAGTCCGGCGAGGCGCTCACCCGCTGTGCGGAGGGACTGCGTGCCGAGGGCGTTGCCGAGCTTGTGGTGGTGGACAACGGGTCGACCGACGGATCACTGGCCGCGCTCCGGCGGCGCCTCCCCGACGTGGAGGTGTTGATCACCGGTCGCAACCTCGGGTACGGGGCGGCTGCCAACCGGGGTGTTGCAGCCACCTCGGCGCCCTTGGTGCTGGTCTGCAACCCCGACCTGGAGGTGTGCCCCGGAGCACTGGGCGACCTCGTCGGGGCGGTGGAGGGCGACCCCGGATGCGCGCTCGTCGGCCCCCTCATCCGTACCCCCGCCGGAGTGCGCTACCCGTCGGCCCGCCAGTTCCCGGCGATGGTCGACGCCGCCGGGCATGCCCTGTTCGGCATCTTCGCCCCGGACAACCGGTTCACCCGTGCGTACCACCAGGAGGAGCTCCACCAGGAGGAGCTCGCGGACGCCGACCCACGGCCCCGAGCTGTCGACTGGGTGTCGGGAGCGTGCTTCTTGGTGAGGCGGTCCGCATTCGAACAGGTGGGCGGCTTCGACGAGGCCTACTTCATGTACGCCGAGGACGTCGACCTCTGTTGGCGCCTCGGGCGGGCCGGTTGGAGGGTGGCCTACGCGGCCGCCGCCGAGGTCACCCACCTCCAGGGCGTCTCCACCGACCGGCATCCCTACCGGATGATCTATGAGCACCACCGCTCCCTCCTGCGGTTTGCCGTGCGATCATCGGAAGGCTGGCGCCAGGCACTGCTTCCCCTGGTGGTACTTGGGATCGGGGCCCGGACCTGCCTGGCCTGCCTGGCCCGGTTCACCCGATCCCGACCGGCCGCGATCGGGGCACCTGGCGACAGGCTGTAGGGTGTCGACCGATCATGGCGAGCAACTCGACGGGCAAATGGGTGGAGCGCGCTGCGACCACCGGCGGTGGGCGGACCTATCGCGGCCAGAGGCCGGTGAACTGGTACGCCAGCCTGGTGGTGATCTGCGTCGTCGGCCTCCTGCTGGTCGGGTACAGCCGCTACCAGCGGACCCACCGGACAACGTCGTCCTCAGGACCGCCGACCACGCAGCAGACCTGGTTCGCGGCGCTGGGCATCGACATCTGCGGGACGATCAAGCCCAACCTCCCGGCAAGTACCAACGGCGCCACCACCGGATTCACGGCCAACGGCAACGGGGTCCTGACCATTGAGCCCAAGAACAGCTCCGAGTCCGGTGCGAACGCCATACTGGGGAAGTTCGTGAGTGGGTACAAGGGCCTCCAGCTGACGTCCTCCACGCTTCAGTACCCGGGTACGGCAGCCCTCAGCAACGGCGAGGTGTGCCCCAAAGGATCGCCCGACGCCGGTAAGCCCGGCGTGGTGATCGTCAACAGCTGGCCCAACTTCGAGTCCAAGAGCAAGGGAACCCAGCCCAGCGGCCAACCCCAGAATCTCCTGTTCTCCAACGGACAGCTCATCACCTTGGCCTTCGTCCCGGTCAATGCGACGATCCCGAAGCCGCCCGCCAACGTGATCACCAGCCTGATCAACGCAGTGGAGCAGGGGACGTCCGCCACCACCTCGACGACGGCGCCGGCGCTGTCCACCACCTCGACCACAGCGCCCGTGCCGTCCACCACCTCGACCACGGCCGGCTCCACCACCTCGACAACCAAGTGAGAGCGGTCGTCCTGGTTGGCGGCGAGGGCACGCGCCTCCGGCCGCTGACCCTCACCACGCCGAAGCAGATGCTCCCCATCGTGGAGCAGCCGATGATCGAGCGGGTGCTCGGCCATCTGGCCCGCCACGGGATCGAGGACGCCGTGCTCTCGCTCGGCTTTCGCCCCGACGCCTTTTTCGACGCCTACCCCGATGGCACGATCGCCGGCGTGCGTTCGCACTATGCGGTGGAGGCGAGCCCGCTGGACACCGCCGGGGCGATTCGATTCGCTGCGGAGCACGGGGGCATCGCCGAGACCTTCGTCGTGGTCAATGGCGACGTGCTCACCGATGCCGACATCTCCGCCCTGGTCGCCTTCCATCGCCTCCGCGGCGCAGAGGCGACCATCGGGCTCACCCCGGTCGACGATCCGAGTGCATTCGGTGTCGTGCCCACCGACGACCAGGGGAAGGTGGAGGCCTTCATCGAGAAGCCGCCACGCGACGAGGCCCCTACCAACCTGATCAACGCCGGCCTCTACGTGCTCGAGCCATCGGTGCTCCAGCGCGTCCGAAAGGATGCCCGCGTCTCGATCGAACGCGAGACGTTTCCCTCCCTGGTGGAGGACGGAACGCTCTTCGCCCTGCCCTCCGACGCCTATTGGCTCGACACAGGCACCCCGGACGCCTACCTCCGGGCCCATCGGGACCTCCTGCTCGGACGCCGGGCCGGACCTCCCGCGCCCGGGGCCGAAACCGACCTTTCGATCGGCCCGGGAGTGTGGCGCATCGGGGATGTCGACGTACGGAGCCAGTCTGTTGCCCGGTCGCTGTTCGGTCGCGGAGCATCGGTGGCCGCCAACGCCGTCGTCGAGGAGTCGGTGGTGGGTGCCGGAGCGGTCGTCGAAGAGGGGGCGTCGGTCGTCGCTTCGGTGCTCCTGAGCGGTGCGCGAGTCGCCTCGAGGGCCTCAGTGGAAGGGTCGATCATCGGCCCGGGAGCGATCATCGGCCAACGGTGCACCGTCCATGCGATCTCTGTGATCGGCGCCGGCGCGGTGACCGCATCGGGAACGGTCATCGACGGCGAACGCGTCGCTGCGGGGCACTGACCGTGCGAATGCTGGTGACCGGAGGGGCGGGGTTCATCGGCTCAACCCTGGTGGACCGCCTGTTGGCCGAAGGCCATGCCGTGGATGTGATCGACGACCTGTCCAAGGGGTCGCTGGCCAATCTGGCCGAGGCCCGGGCCTCGGCCGGCCACCAGCTGACCGTCCACCACGTCGACGTCCGCTCTGCCGAGATCGTGGACCTGATGGCACGGCGGCGCCCCCAAGTGGTGTTCCACCTTGCCGCCCAGGCCGACGTCCGGGTGTCGGTGGCCGATCCGGTATTCGACGCCGACGTCAACGTGCTGGGGACCCTCCGGGTCCTCGAGGGTGCCCGGCTGTGCCGGGCCTCACGGGTGGTCTTCGCCGCGAGTGGCGGAACCCTGTACGGCGAGACGGACCCATCGGAGCTTCCTCTGAAGGAGTCGCTGCCCCAGCGACCGCTATCCCCTTACGGGGTGTCGAAGAAGGCGGCGATCGACTACCTGGTGGCCTACCGGTCACTGCACTCCCTGGAGTTCTCGACCCTGGCCCTCGCCAATGTGTACGGGCCCCGCCAGGATCCTCACGGCGAGGCGGGCGTGGTGGCGATCTTCGCCGAGAAGCTGCTGAGGGGCCAACCGGTGACGATCTTCGGCGACGGGGAGCAGACCCGTGACTTCGTCTATGTCGACGACGTGGTGGACGCCTTCGTGCGAGGTGCGACCAAGGGCGGCGGCCTGGTCTGCAACATCGGCACCGGCAAGGAGACCTCGGTGAACCAACTCTTCGGCGAGATGGCCACCCAGGCCGGCGTGGACTCCCGGGCCGACTTCCAGCCCTTGCGGGCCGGGGAGCTGATGCGGAGCTGTCTCGACCCGACACGGGCCGGTATCCAACTGGGATGGAGGTCGTGGACGGAGCTGGGCACGGGCACCGCCGCTGTCCTCGAGTTCGCGCGCCGGCGGCTCGACGCCGGCGAGGGTGGCTGAGCCGCTGATCGACCCGCAGGAGGGCCGTGACGGGCGCGGCAGCCGACCGGTGGACCACGCCCGCCTGAGGCTCTGATCTGGCCGGGGCGGGTCCCGCGCCGGAAGCGACCCCCAGAGGCACTAACCTGGGCAGGTCCTGGTGCGCGTACTTGGCGGCAGGCCATCTCCCGAGGCACCTACCCGTGCCTACCCCTGTCGCACGAAAGCGCCTCCATGCCCCCCTCGCAACCCTCATTCGCCGACCTCGGCGTGCCCTCCGACATCGTCGCCGCGCTCAACCGCACGTCGATCACCGAACCGTTCCCCATCCAGTGCATGACCATCCCCGACGCCCTGGCAGGCCGGGACGTGTGCGGGAAGGCGCCCACCGGCTCGGGCAAGACGCTGGCCTTCGGGATCGGGGCCGTGGCCCGCTTGACCGGCAAGGCCTCCCGACCCAGACACCCCCGCGTGCTGGTACTCACCCCCACCCGGGAGCTGGCCGCCCAGGTGGCCTCCGAGCTCCAGGTGTTGGCCACCCCGCGCAACCTCAGGGTGGACTCGTTCTACGGCGGTGTGGGCTACGGCCCGCAGCTGAAGGCGCTGTCCCGTGGCGTCGACGTGGCAGTGGCGTGCCCCGGACGGCTGGGCGACCTCCTCGAGCGGGGGAGCATCCGCCTCGACGCCATCGAGATCGTCATCATCGACGAGGCCGATCGGATGGCCGACATGGGGTTCCTCCCTGACGTCCGGCGCATTCTCGACCTGACGCCTGCCAACCGACAGACACTCCTGTTCTCGGCGACGCTCGACGGTGACATCGACGTGCTGGTCCGCCGTTACCAGCACGATCCGGCCCGCCACGAGCTCGAAGTGGACGAGGACGATGCCAGTGCGGCCGTGCACCTGTTCTGGAGGGTCTCCTCCGGCGATCGGGTCGAGACGACGGCGGACATCACTGCGGCCTCCGGCCCGACCATCGTCTTCTGCCGCACCAAGCACAGCACGGATCGCATCGCCCGCCAGTTGGAGCAGCGGGGCGTCCGCGCCGCCGCCATCCACGGCGACCGGAGCCAGAAGCAACGGGAGAAGGCGCTCGAGTCGTTCATCCGCGGCTCGGTCGATGCGCTGGTGGCCACCGATGTGGCCGCCCGGGGGATCCACGTCGACGGGGTGAATGCCGTCGTCCACTTCGATCCGCCGGCGGACTCCAAGGACTACGTGCACCGTTCGGGCCGGACCGCACGGGCCGGAGCCACCGGCGTGGTGGTCAGCCTGGTGACCCCGGACAAGACCGGTGCGGTCAAGAAGCTCCAGCGGGACCTCGGGGTCCCCATCGGCACGACGACGCACGACCTCTCGGCCATCAAGGCGGTCATCGGCGATCCGCCGAAGCGCCGGCCCGGTACCGAGCTGGGTGCATCCCACCACGCGGACGGCGGGCGTGACGGTGCCGGGCCACGACCGGAGCACCACGAGCGGCACAACAAGCCGTGGAAGGCACGTCGCCCGGCGGCGCGGAGCAACGGTTCGGCAGTCGCCGGATCGACCGCCGGCAAGTGGTCCAACGACCGGAAGCCCTCGGGCAACGGCACGTCCCCGGATCACGCAGGCGGCCAGAAGAAGAAGCACAACGGATCGGACACCTGGGACCGGTCCGGAAAGCCCGGCGGCGCGGGCAAGCCCGCCAAGCGGGGACGGCCGGCAACCTCGGGCAGGCCCGGCCCGGGATCGTCGTCAGGCCGCAGCGGGCACTCGGCCGGAGGACAGGGCAGCAGCTCGAACGGACAGCGCCGGGGTGGCCCGGTGGCGGCCAAGTCGAACACCGGTGGGTCCGGCCGCGGCGGCCGGGGCCGCTGATCCGCGCAGCGGAGCGGGGCACGAGCGGCGGCTGCCCCGCCGGGCCCGCCCCGGGGGATCCCGACCATCTACAGTCGTGGGCATGGCACCTCACACCAGACCGACCGTGACCATCCCCGACGATCCCCCCCCCGCCGACCTGATGATCGAAGACCTCGAGATCGGGGACGGCACCGAAGCGGTGCCCGGCCTGCCGGTTGCCGTCCACTACGTGGGGGTGTCGTGGTCGAACGGCAAGGAGTTCGACTCCTCCTGGAGCCGCAACGAGCTCTTCTCCTTCACCCTCGGCGCCGGCCACGTGATCTCCGGGTGGGACCGGGGTGTCGCCGGCATGAAGGTGGGGGGGCGGCGCCGCTTGACCATTCCGCCCGACCTCGGGTACGGCGAGCGGGGAGCGGGAGGAGCCATCGGCCCGAACGAGACGCTGGTGTTCGTGGTCGACCTGTTCGGGGTGGGCTGACCAGGACGTGCCATCGGGGTCGCGGGGGGTGCCCGACGATGCCTCGCCGCTGGACGCCCGCCTCTACGGACTGCCGGCCCTCCTCCTCGACGCCACCGGAGCGCGGACCGGGTGCCGGGACTGCTCCTCCTCCACCCGACCGCCTGAGGCGGCACCCCACCTCCTCCGTCCTCGGGCGGACTGAAGCTACATCCCGTGGTGATGACCCCCCGCAGTAGGCTCAGGTGCATACAGAATCCGCCCGTCCGATCAAGGGGAATGATGAGGGCGCACCCGAAGGTCCGTCGAGGCGTCGTCGGGTTCGTGGCGGCCATTGGCGCGGCGATGCTCTTTGCGGCGTGCAGCTCGTCCCCGTCCGCGTCCCCGTCCTCGAGCACTGCACCGGCGACGAGCCCGTCGACGGCCTCATCTGCATCGTCGACCACGGTTGCGTCGACGACAACGACCTCGGCCACCACTGCAAACTTCAACTCCTGCTCGGTGGTCACCCAGGCTCAGGCGGCCAGCGCGCTCGGGCAGTCCGTGACACCGGGGGTCCTCGGCAACGCGACCGTCGAAGGTGGCCTTGCCTGCGTCTTCTATGGTCCGTCTGCGCCCACCCCCACCACTCCGAACGTCGCACAGACCGACTCGGTCCGGGTGGTGGTGGTCAAAGGCCCCGATGCCGTGACCTGGTACAACAACTACAAGTCCTCGCCCGAGGTCCGTGCCCAGCCGGTCACCGGCTATGGCGACCAGGCCTTCTACGATGGATACGCCTCGCTGAGCGTCCTCAAGGGTGACTCCTACCTGAGGGTCGCCGTATCCCCGGCCGGCGCTGCACCGTCCCTTTCCGCCGAGGAGCAGCTCGCCACCGCCATCCTGCCGAACCTGTAGTCGGACACGGCCGTGGCCGGCGGCGTCCGGCGCTCCAGGTCTCCCTAGCCCCCGGGAGGCGGTGCTTGCCCTGCAGGTGGGGAACCGCGGTCCGACCCGGGCGGGACCTGGTAGCCCAGGACGCCCGCCCGCTGCCCGTACTCCTCCGCAGTGATGTCGCCTCGGGCGAATCGGATTCGCAACTCGTTGAGCGCCGGGTCGACTGCTGTCCAGCGCTGCCTGTCCGTTCCGGTCGGGGTGATGTGGCCAGGTGAAGTCCGCCACATCCGCACCATGGTGACTATTCCGAGCACCAGGAGCGCAACGAGCAGTGCGACGATGAGGAAGGCGACGACGGGATGGCCGTGGTGTGGCGAAGCAAACATGGGTACTCCTTGCCGAAGCAGTCGACACGGCAATGAAAGCACACCCAACTGCAGGTGTCCGGTGCACTACGACGGTCCGTCACGACAAGGCGGTGGGCGACCCCTGAGCATTCGGAGCCCCCCGTTTCCGGATCCCCTCAGCGGAACAGGTCCTCTCCCGGCGGCCGGATGATCTCCCCTGCCACCGAGGCTGTCCGCAGCCACCGGGGATCGACCCCGCGCACCACCGCAGCGGGTATGCCCCGGTCCTTCCCCATCACCAGGTCGGCGGCACCGGCCAGCTCGTCGGCGATACACACCTCGGTGGCCTCGAGCACCCGGCCGGTGGCGTCGGCCGTGCCGCGCAGGTCGACCACCCCAGCGATGCCGGCGATGCCGATGGCCACGTCGGTGACGCCCTGTCGCCAGGTCCGGCCGAACGTGTCCGAGATGACGACCCCGACCGACACCCGGTGCCGGTGCTCGAGCGCCTCACGGATGCGGCGCGCCGACCGGTCAGGGTCGAGGGGCAGGAGGGCCGCCGTCCCGGCCTCGACGTTGGAAAGGTCCACCCCGGCGTTGGCGCAGACGAACCCATGCCTGGTTTCGGTGATCAACAGGTCGCCGCGCCGACGGATGATCCGCACCGACTCGCTCTCGACCAGGGCCCGCTTGGCGTCGGCATCGACCGGGTCGATGGCGACCAGCCGACCCTCGGCCTTCGACACCACCTTCTGGGTCACCACCAGGACGTCACCGTCGGCGATGCCGGCGGGGACCGGCGACTCCTCGTCATGGGGGCCGCACAACAGGTCGGCCAACAGGGCGGCGAGGTCGTCCCCCGGGCGTATCTCACCCAGGCCGACCACCGGGAAGACGGTCAGGGCCGCCGACCGGCCCGTGGCCGACGGCGCCCCACGGCCGGCCGCATCAGCCGACGGCATCGAGGACCGTCCGGGACAGGGCCGCCGACCGTGCCACGGAGGACATGATGGTAGGGACCACGACGCAGCGGACCCCTTCGGCCTCGACGTCAGCAGCCGACGGGGCATCGGACTCGTCGATGACCAGGGTGCCCATCCAGGAGGCGTACCACCTGGCCACTCCCACCACCGACGACTCGAAGCCCATCTCCCGCAACAGCCGATCGGCAGGCCCTTTGAGGGCGGCCCCGGCGATGATGGGGGAGACCCCGATGATCCGCTCCCTCCGGTTCTGCAACTGCTCGAGGACGCCGGGCACGGCCAACAGGGGGCCGATGGACACGACCGGATTGGACGGGCAGACCACGATGGTCTCCGCCCGGACGATGGCCTCCAGCACCCCGGGGCCGGGTCGGGCCTGCTCTGCCCCTTCGAAGCGCACCCCGGAGACGGCGACGTCGTGCCGCATCTTCACGAAGTACTCCTGGAAGCCGACCTCCGGCCCGTCGACCAGCTGCAACCGGGTGCGGAGCGGGTCGTCGGTGACCGGAACGACGTCGACCTCCACACCCCATGCCCGGGCCAGCTCCCCGGTGACCATCCCGAGGGTTGCGCCTTCGTAGAGGCGCTGGGTCCGGTAGCAGTGGGTGGCGAGGTCCTGGTCGCCGAGGTTGAACCAGGTGACCCCGCCCAGGCGCCCGAGCGATTCCATGACCCGCCAGGTCTCGCCGGCCAGACCCCACCCGGTGTCGAGGTTGATGGCGTCGGCGAGCGTGTAGACCACCGTGTCCAGGTCGGGTGAGATGTGCAGGCCGTGGAGCACGGTGTCGTCGCCGGTGTTGACGATGGCGGTGATGTCGGTGGGAGGGACCACCTCGATCATCCCCCGCAGCATGCGGGCGGCCCCGACGCCTCCGGCCAGGGCCGTGATCATGGGCACCGGGCGGCGCCGGGCGCGTCCGTTCCGGATCTCACCGGCCCCCTGGGCACGGCGCCGCTCGTCGAGGGGAGGGGAGCGACCATCGGGGCAGGCTACCCGTCCCGTCCCGTCGCGTCGCCGCGGTTCCGGTTCGGCCCGACGAATGTGCAAGGCTCGCTGCGTGCCGCCGGAGCGACCCGCTACCTCCGACCAGGGCCGGCTGTCCGTCGGATTCGACGCCACTCCGTTGCTCGGTCGGCCGACCGGTGTCGGCGCGTTCTGCGCCGGCGCCCTGGCCGGCCTATCCGCACGGGCGGACGTGGAGGTGTCGGCGTTCGCCGTCAGTTGGCGGCGACGCAAGGGGATCGACGGCCTGGTGCCGCCCGGGGTCCCGACCGGGCAGCGCCCCATGCCGGCGCGCCCCCTCCACTGGGCCTGGGGGCGCGGGCCCCGTCCGCCGGTCGAGTGGTTCATCGGCCGCCACGACGTCGTCCACGGGTCCAACTTCGTGGTCCCTCCGACCGCACACGCGGCCCGCGTGGTGACGGTCCACGACCTGACCGTCGTGCTGTACCCGGACCTGTGCGATCCACCCACCCTGGCGTACCCGGCCCTCGTCCGGCGTGCGGTCTCCGAGGGTGCGTGGGTGCACACCCCGTCGCAGTTCGTGGCGGACGAGGTGGTCGCCGAGTGGAAGGTCGACCCCGAGCGAGTGCGGGCGGTGCACCACGGGATCCCGCCCCTCCCACTCGGCGCAGCCGCCGACCCGACCGCCGGCCCGCCGTTTGCGTTGCCGGACGGATGCTCCCGCTACCTGCTGGCCATCGGCACCATCGAGCCCCGCAAGGACTACCCGCTGTTGGTGTCCGCGTTCACGTCGCTCGCAGCCACCCATCCCGAGGTGGCGCTGGTGGTGGTGGGCGGCGACGGGTGGGGCGCGGACGCGTTCCGCGCCGCGGTTGGGGCATCGGCCGCCCGAACCCGGATCGTCCGGCCCGGCTACCTCGACGGACCGGCCCTCGCCGCCGCCCTTCGCGGTGCCGCCGTCCTCGCCTACCCGTCGATCTACGAAGGGTTCGGGTTCCCGCCGCTCCAGGCCATGGCGGCCGGGGTCCCCGTCGTGGCCACCGCGGCGGGCGCCGTGCCCGAGGTGGTCGGCGACGGCGCCATGCTGGTGGATCCCGGTGACGGAGACGGGTTGGCCGGCGCCCTCAGCCAGGTGCTGGTGGGCGGCCCCGGCATCGACGACCTGACGGCACGCGGTGAGCTGCGCAGCCGCCGGTTCAGCTGGGAGGCATGCGCCGACGGGTTGACGGCGCTCTACCGGGACGCTCGTGATGCCGGCCCGGGGAGAACGCAATGACGGATCGCATGGCGCTGCTGATGGTGGTGGAGCAACTGAGGCGGCCGGCATCGGGTGGTATCGGCACCTATGTGCACGGCCTGCTGCAAGGCCTCGGTTCGCTCGGGCCCGATGAACGACCGGACATCGAGCTTCTGGCCAGTCGACCGAGCGGGGGGCGCCACGGGCCTGATCCGCTGGCCGGACTGGGCTATCCGCTCCACAGCTCCCGGCTTCCCGGGCCGCTCCTGACCCGTGGCTGGGATCACGGCGTCCTCCGGGCGCCCCCCGGCTTCGACGTGGTCCACGCCGTCTCACTGGCCACCCTCGAGCCGGGCCGGGCCGCCCTGGTGGTCACCGTGCACGACCTGCTGTGGCGGCGGGTACCCACCGCCTACCCGACCCGTGGGCGCCTCTGGCACGAGGCGGCACTGCGCCGCGCCCTGGCGCGTGCGCAGGCCTTCATCGTGCCTGCCGACGTCGTCGCTGACGATCTGTGCCGTGCCGGGGCGCGGCGGGACGCCGTCACCGTGATCCCCATGGGGTCGGACCACCTGCCTCCCCCCGACCGCGCCGCCGCCGGTGCGTTGCTCGCCCGGCTGGGCATCGTCGGCCCGTTCCTGCTCAGCGTGGGGACCCTGGAGCCGCGCAAGAACCTGGAGCGGCTGGTCGAGGCCTACGGGCGCATCCGGGCGTCGCTCCCCGAGCCGTGGCCCCTGGTGCTGGTCGGTCCGTCCGGTTGGGGGGAGCAGATCCGACCTCAGCCGGGTGTGGTCCTGGCCGGACTCGTCACCGCTCCGGAGCTCTCTGCGCTCTATGCGATGGCGCGGCTGCTCGCCTACGTCCCCCTCGTCGAAGGGTTCGGGCTCCCGCCGGTCGAGGCCATGGCGTCCGGCACCCCGGTGGTGGCCAGCCCGCTGCCCAGCACGGCCGGCGCCGCCCTCGAGATCGACCCCCTCGATACCGGGTCGATCGCGGAGGGCCTGCTCCGTGTGGCCACCGACGAGGTCCTGCGCAGCGAACTCACCGGAAGGGGAGCGGAGCGCTCGGCCGAGTTGAGCTGGTCCTCGATCGCCCGCCGACACGTCGCCGTCTGGGAGGGTGCGCGGGGCTCCTCCGCCGGGACCCGCCGTGAGTGACAAACGCATGCGTCTCTCCCTCGATGTGACCGCGGTACCTGCACAGCCGGTGGGGGCCGGTCAGTACACCCTGCAGCTGGCCGCGGCCTTGGCCGCACGATCCGACGTCGATCTGCTGCTGGTCAGTCGGCGGGCCGACCAGGACCGCTGGCGCACGATCGCCCCGATGACCCGGCTGGTCGCCGCGGCGCCGGAGGCGAGGCCCCTCCGCCTGGCCTGGGAGCAGCTGCGCCTGGCTGCGCTGCTGGACCGGCTGTCGGTCGAGGTCCACCACGGCCCGCACTACACCATGCCCGAGCGGTCGCGGGTACCCACTGTGGTCACCGTGCACGACATGAGCTTCTTCGAAGCTCCCCAGTGGCATGAGCGGTCCAAGGTGCTGCTGTTCAAACGGGCGATCAGGGTGGCGGCCCGCCGCGCTGCAGCGGTGGTCTGCCCGAGCCGGGTCACCGCCGAGGAACTCGCCCGATGGTGCCGGGTGGACGCAGAGGTCTTCGTGGCCCCCCACGGCGTCGACACCGCGCGGTTCCGGCCGGACGAGCCCGCCCCCGGGGCCGACGCCGAATCCCTGGCGCGGCTCGATCCGCGGCTGGTGCAGGACCGTCCGCTCCTGCTCTTCGTGGGGACGCTCGAACCGCGGAAGGACGTCCCCGCCCTGGTCGCCGCGTTCGCCCGCGTCGCCGGCCGCCACCCCGACGCCCTGTTGGTGGTGGCCGGAGGCAGGGGATGGGGCGCCGACGAGGTCGATCGGGCGGTCGACTCCTCGGGCCTTGGTTCCCGCATCGTGCGGACCGGCTACGTCGCCGACGAGGACGTCCCCGCCCTCTTCCGGTCGGCCACGGCGGCGGTCTACCCGGCGCTCTACGAAGGGTTCGGCCTTCCCGCCCTGGAGGCTCTGGCCTGTGGGGTGCCATTGGTCACCACCTCGGGCACCGCGATGGAGGAGGTGGCCGGTCCCGCCGCGGTGCTCGTAGAGCCCGGTGACCGCGCCGGCCTCGCCGACGCCCTCGATGCGATGCTCGACGGCGGGGGGAGCGAAGGCGACGCGTCCGGGGTGGATCGGCGCCGACGGGGATTCGACATCGTCGCCGGTCACACCTGGGAGGCGAGCGCCCGGCGGCACATGGCGGCCTACCGGTTCGCGGCGGGCGACCCGGCGCCCACCGGGGGTGTTGGCCCCGGCCCGCAGCCAGTAGGGTGATCCGTCGTGCGCTCCCTGATCACCGGCGGTCGCGGCTTCGTGGGCCAGTGGCTGGCCAGCCATCTCCGTGAGCTGGGCGACGACGTCGTCTCCATCGACCGGGAAATCGAGATCACCGACGCGGTCGCCCTGCTGGCCGCCTTCACCGATGCGGCCCCCGAGGCCATCTATCACCTGGCCGCCCTGACCCACGTCGGGCAGTCGTGGGACGAGCCTCTCCGGGTGCTGGAGGTCAATGTCATCGGAACCGGGGCCCTGCTGGCGGCAGCACGCCAATGCGGCTCCGACCCGCGGGTCCTGGTGACCAGTTCGGCCGAGGTCTACGGAGCCGTCACCGACCCCGGCCTCCTGCCTCTGCGCGAGGACTCACCGACCGCTCCGCTCACCCCGTACGCAGCGAGCAAACTGGCCGCTGAGGCGGTGGCCGCCCAGGCCCACCTCGGACACGGGCAGCACGTGATCATCGTGCGGCCGTTCAACCACATCGGACCAGGGCAGACCCCGAACTTCGCCGTGCCGGCACTGGCCAGGCGGATCGTGGCGGCCGAGCGGAGCGGCGCAGGCACCATCCCGGTGGGGAACCTCTCGGCCCGCCGCGATTTCACCGACGTGCGTGACGTGGTGAGGGCCTATCGGCTGTTGATCGAGTCCGGCCGCCCCGGGGCCGTGTACAACGTCTGCTCGGGTCGTGACATCTCGATCAGGGAGATCGCCGACGGACTGCTCGGGCTGGCCGGCACCTCACTGGAGTTCGAGACCGACCCGTCGCTGGTACGACCGGTCGAGGTGCCGGTGCTCCGGGGGGATCCCGGTCGATTGGCGGACGCCACCGGATGGGCGCCGGCGGTGCCGCTCGAGCAGACCCTGGCCGACGTGCTGGCCTACTGGCGCACGCGCGAAGACTGAGCCCTCCCCGGGCGCGAACAACGGCCCGCTCGGAGCGGGCCGTTGTTCATCGGGCCGGCAAACGGCCCTGCGAGACGCCGGCGCCCCGCAGGGCGCCGGCCGTGCCGTCGGCGAACAGGGGGGGTCGAACGCCGACGGGATCCTGACGGTCAGACGGCGACCGAGGGAATCATGGTGCGGATCTGGCTCCGAGCCTCCCTGGCCTGGACATGGGCCTGCTTGGCCAGGTCACGGGCCTGGGTGGGAAGACGGTCCTCGATGGGGGCAAAGATGGCCTCTACCCGCTCGATGATCTCCTCGACCCGCTCCATCAGATCGTCGACTTTGGTGTCCACGTTGTGGATGGCCCCGCTCAAATCGGAGCGCATGGTGCTGACCCGGTCCTCGATGCCCGACTTGGGATCGGACAGCCGCTTGAGCAACTCCTGGCGCTGGACCTGAACCTGCTGGTAACCCAGCACGCCGGCGCCGATCATGACGTAGGTGGCGTCCTTGGCCACGGCTGCGATGTCCTTGGCGGCCTTGGTGATGTCGGTGTTGATCTCTGGCATGGCGTTCTCCTCTTGATGAGTCGGTGCAATTCCTTCGAACCACAGCGGAGCTTGGCGTCCGCCTATCGATACAAGTGTATACGCGGCGATAAACATTTGCAAGCACTTCCACGACTCGCACGGGGAGCCCCTCCCGGTACCGCTACCGAACGCCGTGACCTGGGGAATCACCCTGGACCCCGTCACGGCCCGATAGCGTCTGGCCTCTGATGGAAACACTGGCCCCGCCGGTCGTCGCCGTCGTCGTCGCCCACGATCCCGGTCCGTGGTTCGAAGAGACGCTGGCTTCGCTCGCCTCCCAGGACTATGCAGAGCTGTCGGTCCTGGTCCTCGACGACGCCGGCACCGAAGACGTGACGGCGCGGGTGGCGGCGGTGCTGCCCACCGCCTACGTGCGCCGCTTCGAGGAGAACCGTGGCTTCGGGGCCACCGTCAACGAGGTGCGGACGATGGTCGAGGGCGCCGCCTACTTCCTGCTGTGCCATGACGACGTGGCCCTCTTCCCGGATACGACCCATTTCCTGGTGGAGGAGGCGTTTCGCTCCAACGCAGGGATCGTCTCCCCCAAGGTGGTCAGCTGGAGCGACCCCGAGCGCCTGATCCACGTGGGGTTGATGGTCGACAAGGGTGGCTCGGTTGTCGACCGGGTGCAGCCCCACGAGATCGACCACGGGCAGCATGACGCCGTCCGGGACGTCTTCGTGGCCCCCGGGGGCTGCACCTTGGTCCGAGCCGACCTGTTCGAGGAGCTCGAGGGGTTCGACCCCGCCATCATCGCCATGGGCGAGGACCTCGACCTGTGCTGGAGGGCCCAGGTGGTGGGTGCCCGCATCATCGTCGCCCCCGATGCCAGGGTTCGCCACCTCGAGGAGATGGCCAGCGGGGCGTGCCCCCTCGAGGAGTCGTTGCTGGCGTCCGGCTCAGGGACGGCATCCGGCTCGACGGTCCCGGGCCGGCACCCGGTCACGCTCCAGGAGCTCCAGCGCCGCCATGAGCTCCTTGCGGTCTTCAAGTGCTACGGACGGTTCCATCTGGTCCGCGTGGTTCCCCAGGTGCTGGTCCTCGCCATCGGGGAGGTCACCGTGGCCGGGCTGGCCGGAAACCGGCTCCGGGCCCGGGCAGTGATCCGGGCCTGGCGCTGGAACCTGGGCCGGTTGCCGACCGTGGGCCGGCAGCGGGCCCGGCTCCGGGCTCATCGCCGGTTGGGCGACAAGGAGATCCGGCTGCTCCAGGTGAGGGGCAGCGCACGGCTGTCGGCCTATGGCCGCCGTGTGTTCCAACAGGGATTCCACGGCGTCCACGCCGATGAGCTGGCTGTTTCCGGGGAGGACGTAGACGCGGAACTCGGCGAGCCGGCTTCCGTCGGGCCGGCCATGGTGGGCGCCGAGGCCGATCGAGGCCGGGTGAACGGTCGGGCCCGCCTGATCACGTGGCTGGTGGCGGCGCTGGTGGTGGTCGTCGGGACCAGGGGGGTGCTGGGTCCCCGGCTCCCCGCCGTCGGGCAGTTCGCACCCTTCCCCGGGTGGTCCTCGACGATCGCTCAGTTCTTCACCGGCTGGCACCCCTCGGGGGTGGGGACGACCGCACCGGCCACACCTGCTCTGGCCCTGGCCGGCCTGGTCGGCACCGTGCTACTGGGCGCGATGGGACTTGCCCAGAAGGTGCTGGTCTTCGCCTGTGTGCCGCTGGGTGTCTGGGGCGTGGTGCGCCTGCTCCGCCCCTTCCGATCGCAGCGGGCCGCGTTGGTGGCCGGCCTGGCGTACCTGGCCATGGCCCTCCCGTACGATGCGCTGGCACTGGGGCGGTGGGACGCCCTGGTCATGTACGCAGGGGCGCCCTGGGTGCTGGCGTTCCTGTTCCAGGCCACCGGCTCGGTGCCTTTCGCCACGCCGGGCGGACCAGCGGCGACGCCCCTGGCCGACGGCGGTGGCCCGGAGGACGGATCCCGGGCCCCGTCGGTGGCGGGCCGGTGGGCCGCCTTGAACGGCCGCCACCGGAGGCTCGGGAGCATCGTGGCGCTCGGCCTGGTGGAGGCGGTCCTGATCTCCTTCGTCCCGGCGGCAGCCGTGGTGGTGGTGCTGGCGGCGGTCACCCTCGTGATCTCCTCCATCTTCGACCGTGACTGGCGCTCCGGTCGGCAGGCCCTCTGGCTGGCGCTCGGCGCCACGGCGGCTGCCGGGGTGATCTGCCTGCCCTGGGTGATCGGCGTGTTATCGGCCGGACGGGGGGCGGTGGCCGTGTTCGGTGTGCCGACACCGACATCGGAAGCCGCGTCGTGGGGCTCGTTGCTGCGGTTCGCGGTCGGTCCGATCGGGGCGTCGCCCCTGGCGTGGGGATTCGCGGTGGCGGCCCTGGTGCCGCTGATCCTGGCCCGCGGGGCACGCTTCCGATGGGCCGCGCGGTTCTGGACCATCGCCCTGGTGTTCTGGTTCGCGGCCTGGATCATCGGACGGGGGTGGACCGGCAGCCTGGCCATCGACCCCCTGGTCCTGTTGGGTCCGGCCGCGGTGGCCATAGCAGCGTCGATCGGCCTCGGAGTCGCTGCCTTCGAGGTGGACCTGCGACGGGCCGAGTTCGGGTGGCGGCAGTTGGTGACCGTGGTGGCGATCGGGGCGGTGGTACTCGGCTCGATCCCGACGCTGGTCTCCGCCCTGCCGGGGCGATGGGACCTGCCGATCAACGACTTCGGCCAGTCGGTGGCCTGGATGCAGGCCAAGGGGGCTGCCGGCTCCTTCCGGGTGCTCTGGTTGGGTGATCCGCGGTCCCTCAACCAGGGTTCGTGGAGCGCAGGTGACGGGCTCGCCTACGCCACGTCGGAGGATGGCAGCCCCGATGCGCGGTGGCTGTGGAACGCCGCCGGCCCCGGCCCCGCCTCGGGCCTGGCGTCCGCGGTCGACCTGGCCCGTTCCGACCGCACCGACCAGTTGGGCAGCATGCTGGCGCCTGCCGGAGTCCGCTACGTGGTGCTCCTGACCTCGGTCGCTCCCGAGATCAGCGGCGAGCAGAGCCCCCAGCAGTACCCCGTCCCCTCCGACGTTGCCCCGGCCCTGGGCCGCCAGCTCGACCTGATCCCGGTCATCGCGGGGACCGGGATCACCGTCTACGACAATGCCGCCTGGATTCCTGAGCGGGCAGAGGTGGCCGGAGGGGTGACCCCCGCCAAGACGACCAGCCCCGACGTGTTGGCTGCCGCCCCCGGCTCGAAGATCGTCCCTGGTGCGCAACCGGTGCTTCCCGGCCCGGCGGCCTCGCGCGTCTACCGCGGCCCGCTGTCGAAGGGCACCGTGCTCACCGCCCTCGCTCCGGCTGGCAGCTGGAGCCTGATCGCGCCGTCCGGCGCGCCGGCACCGCGCGCGGCGTCGTTCGGATGGGCGGGGAGCTATCGGGTGGACGCTGCCGGCTCGGGCACCCTCCGCTTCGAAGGCGGACTGCTGGTGCCGCTCTCCGGTCTCCTGTCCATCGCCGGGTGGCTCCTTGCGGCGGCCGCCCTGATCGGTCGTCGGCGACACCGCCTGAGTTGGCACCCGTCGGCGGGCGGTCGTCGTCGGGTGGGCGCCGATGAGCCGTCGGCACCCGAGGACGGCCGGGGCGAGGGCGGGACGCCCGTCGCCGAGGTGGTGCCGTGACGGGTCCCGACGAGAGAGCGGCCGGCGCCGCGGCTCCGCCGGACCCTGCCTGGGTCGCACGCCGCCGCTCTCCCCGACCCATGCGGGGACGGTGGGTGACGGTGGTGGCGATGGTGGCCACCGTGACGGTGGTGGCGGTGGTGGCAGCCATCGTGCCGCCGCCGGCGGCAGCGCCGGCGGCGGGCGGCGGAGACGGGGTCGGGGTGGCGCCGGACGGTGCCCACTCGTCGTCGGCTTTCTGCTCGGCAGGGACGGGGACGGCGGTGGCCGCCACCATCTACCTGACCAACACGACCTCCCAGACGGTCGACGGGACGATGACCACCGTCGGCACCCCTTCCGGCAATGGGGCCGTTCCGACGGCGGGTCGGACGGTCGCCGTGCCACCGCGAGGCAGCGAGGCCGTCGATCCTGCCGTCGGGGTGCCCGCCGGCAACGTCGCCACGTCGTTCGTGTTCGCCGGCGGGGGAGTGGCAGCCAACCAGGTCGTATCCGGTCCCAACGGATGGAGCACGGCACCCTGCGCAACGCAGGTGTCATCCCAATGGTCGTTCGCCGGGGGCTCGACGTCGTCCGGCAACACCCTGACGCTCTCGCTCTTCAACCCGGCCGCGTCCCAGGCCGTGGTCAACGTCTCCTTCCTGACGGGCTCGGGCGTGATCGCCCCTCAGGACTATCAGGGCCTCGCGGTCCCCGCAGGCCAGTTGGTGGTCGAGAACGTGGGCGACTTCGTGCAGAACCAGTCGAACATCGGCACCATGGTGACGGCCGAGTCGGGGGCGGTGGTCGGCAACGAGCTGGAACAGTGGTCATCGGGAGCCACCGGCGGAGTGTCCCTCCGCCTCGGCTCGCCGGAGCCGTCGACCACGTGGCGGTTCGCACAGACGACGGCACTGCCGGGGACGACGGTGGGCTTCTCGGTGGCCAACTGGGGCTCGTCCGCGGTGACGGCCAAGTTCTCGCTGGGCCTGCCTTCCGCAACGGTCGTTCCCCGATCGCTGATGGTCCCTGCGCTCTCGGTGGCCGTCTTCAACGCCACCGCCATCGCAGGATGGCCACAGAGCATCCCTTATGCCGTGACCGTCGACGCCTCCGGACCCGTCGTCGTGGGCAGGTCGGTCGAGGCGGCCTCGGGTGCGCCAACCCCGGTGTGGGGCTCCTCTTCCGGAGCGGTCACCGTGGCCACCCACTGGCTCGTCCCCGGGCCGGGAGTGGCCAATGACCCCGGCGCGCCCAACGCCACCGTCGAGAGCCTGGCGGTGGCCAACCCGGGGGCCACTCCGTCGCAGGTCGTCGTGACCGCGTTGGGAGCACCGAAGCCGGTGGCCGTGTTCACCGTTGCCCCCCATGAGTTGACCGTGCTCGGAACTCATCAGGTCGGGGGCCTCTCCCCGTTCACCGTGACCTCCTCACAACCGGTCAACGTCGAAGAGGACGACGACCCCACCGGGGCACCCGGGGTGGTCTCGTCGAGCGGGTTCGCCCTGGGCGGCTAGCGCCGCCGAGACTTCGCCGGCCGGCGGACCGTCAGCGCGATGCCGTCAGCGCGATGCCGGGGGCGGCGGAGGCGGCGGCCAGGGCGCCTGCTTGGGCCAGTGCCCCGGAGCCTGCTGGGCCGGCGGGGGTGGCCACGGGGAAGGCGCGTGGGGCCACTGCCCTGTGGGAGGGGGAGGCAACGGTGACGACCCTGTGCCGGCGGCACCGGCGGCCGGGGCCGCATCCGCCGGGGCCGCGTCCGCCGGGGGGACCGCTCCTGGTTGATCGGTGCGGACGGCGTTGGAGACCCCACTGTCGGCCGGGACGCCCGACTCGGGCCCGGTGGTGGGCACTTCTGCGGCACCGACCGGAGGCACGTGGACGCCCGTCGTTCCGTTGACGGGACCGGCGGTCGATCCCTCGGGTGGTCCGTCGACGTCGTCCGAGCCGGAGGGGCCGTGCTGGGAGGCCACGAAGATCGGTGGAACGCTCTTTGTTCCCTCGGCGTGCACCGGGCGCCCGTAGGCGGTGTCCACCAGTCGCCCGACCGTCTCGCCGTCGATGGTCTCCTCGTCCAGGAGGGCACGGGCGAGGGCGTCGAGGCCGCCCCGGTGGCGGGCCAGGACCTCGAGGGCACGCTGCTCCTGGGCCCGGAGGATGAGCTCCACCTCGTCATCGATGATCTGGCTGGTGTGCTCGGAGTAGTCCCGGGTGTGCATCAGGTCCTCGCCCAGGAAGACCTGGCCCTGCGATCCCCAGGCCATGGGGCCGATCCGGTCGCTCATGCCCCATTCGCGGACCATCTTCCTGGCGAGCTCGGTGTTGCCGACCAGGTCGTTGCTGGCCCCCGTGGAGAGATCACCGTAGACGAGCAGCTCCGCGGCCCTGCCACCCATGCGGACGGCCAGGGAGTCCTCGATGTGCTGGCGCGGATGGATGTGGCGCTCCTCCATCGGGAGCTGCATGGTCACCCCGAGGGCCATGCCGGTGGGCAGGATGGTCACCTTGTGCACCGGGTCGGCATCGGGCAGGACGTAGGCGAGCACGGCATGCCCGCCTTCGTGGAAGGCCACCCGCTCCTTCTCCTCGCCGGAGAGGACCAGGCTCTCGCGGCGCTGGCCCATGAGCACGCGGTCCCGGGAGGCTTCGAAGTCGATGTTCTGGATCTCGGTGGAACCCCTCCGGACGGCGTGGAGGGCGGCTTCGTTGACCAGGTTGGCCAGATCGGCGCCGCTCATCCCAGGGGTGCCACGGGCGACCTTGCCCAGGTCGACCGTGGGGTCGACCCGCTTGTCCTTGCAGTGCACCTGGAGGATCGGCAGGCGCTCGTCGAGGTCCGGCAGGGGCACCACGATCTGGCGGTCGAAGCGGCCCGGCCGCAGGATGGCGGCGTCGAGGATGTCGGGGCGATTGGTGGCGGCCATGACCACGATGCCCTCGGTCGGGTCGAACCCGTCCATCTCCGAGAGCAGCTGGTTCAATGTCTGCTCACGCTCGTCGTGCCCGCCACCGAGCCCCGCGCCCCGCTTGCGGCCGATGGAGTCGATCTCGTCGATGAACACGATGGCCGGGGACTGCTTGCGGGCCGTGGCGAACAGATCTCGCACGCGGCTGGCGCCCACACCGACGAACATCTCCATGAAGTCGGAGCCGCTGACCGACATGAAGGGCACACCGGCCTCCCCGGCCACTGCCCGGGCCAGGAGCGTCTTGCCCGTCCCCGGCGGGCCGACCAGCAGGATGCCCTTGGGAATGCGGGCACCGATGTCCTTGAACCGCGCCGGCGTCTTCAGGAAGTCCACCACTTCGCTGATCTCGAGTTTGACCCCGTCGTAGCCGGCGACGTCCCCGAAGGTGGTCGACGGGCGCTCGGTCGAGTAGAGCTTGGCCTTGGAACGCCCGATGGACATGATGCTCCCCATCTGACCCTGGGCCCGCCGGCTGATGAAGAAGAAGACGCCGATGATGAGGGCCAGCGGGAGGATCCAGGTCAGGAGCGAGACCAAGGGGTTGGGGGTCGAGGTGACCAGCTTGTAGTCGGATCCGAGCGGCTTGAGGGAGGCGAGCTCGGAGTCCGTGACCGGGTTGGGACCGTTGGCCGTGTAGCTGGACCCGTCGGTCAGGGTCCCGGTGATCACGCCGGAGCTCTGGTCGACGGTTGCCGTCTTGACCTGCTTGCCGTGGACGTCGTTCAGGAAGGTGTTGTAGGTCAGGGTGTTGGTGCTCGTCTTGTGCAGCAGGCTCGGGATGATGAAGACCGAGAGGACGGCCACCATGACGACCGCGTAGATGATCAGGCGGTTCTTGTTCTGCCCAGGGACGCCCTGCCCGGATCCCGGGGGGGGCGGCGGGCCGCTGGGCGAGTTCGGGCTGGGCGGAGTCACCCCTACATGCTATGTGCACCGCGCCACATTCGACGCATCACCCGGGGTCGTCCACGGAGCTGCCGTCTGCGCCCCGGGTTCGGTCGGTATCGTAGGAGGGTGATCGAGCGGTCCGAAGAGGGAACGGGTCCCGCCGCGGCCGCAGACGGTGCCCCCATCGGGGCCCCACTGCCTCCCCCCTGGGCGCCGCCTCCCGGTTGGGCCCCGCCGCCTCCCGTCTGGCCGCCGGGGGCTCCGGGAAGTCCGGTGCCCCCTGCCCCCCCGTCCGCCGCGGATTCATCCGCCGCGGAGGTCGCCGCCGGACCCGCCGACCACGGGCCGGATGTGCCGCTCAGCCGTCAGTTGGCAGCCGGAGGAGCCCCCTCGACCCGCGGGTCTGCGTGGGTGTGGGTGCTCTTCGCTGCACTCGGCTTCCTGGCCGGCCAGGTCCTCGCTGCCCTGTTCATCACGGCGATCGCGGCTGTCAACGGCCACCTGGGCTCGCTCACTGCCATCACCCACCTCACAGAGCCCCCGACCTGGTACGTCGTGTCCAGCCTGCTCGGGCTGTGGGCCGGCTTCTTCGGCGGGGCGTGGTTGGCCAGCGCGGTACGGGGAACCAAGAGCCTCGTCCGGGACATGGGCCTGCGGTTCCGGTGGATCGACCTGATCGGCATCCCGATCGGCATCGGTGGTCAGTTCCTGGTCGGGTTGATGTACCTGCCCATCGCCCAGCACGTGCACAACTTCAACCAGCGGTTCAACGCCCCGAGCCAGCGCTTGACGGGGGGGTCGCACGGCGTGGGCTACGTCGTGATCGGCGTCTGCACCGTGGTGGGGGCCCCGTTCTTCGAGGAGCTGTTCTTCCGCGGCCTGATCCTGCGCTCGCTCGCCCGGTTGTTCGGGGATCTCGGTCGGTGGGTCGGCCCGGCGTTGGCGATCATCGTCTCCGGCGTCCTCTTCGGACTGGCCCATGCAGAGTCGCTCCAACTCCTGGGCCTGGCCACCTTCGGGATCATTCTGTCGTTCATCTCCTACCGCACCGGGCGCCTCGGAATGAACATGGTCGCCCACGCCTCCTTCAACCTGGTCGCCGTGGCCGCCGTCGTGGCCCCTTTCGCCATCGGCACCAGGGTTCTGTTCTGAGGTGAGCGCCCCCGTCGACTGCGCCCCACCTGCCCCGGCACCAGCGGGGGTGCGCCTGGCACCGCCGCGGCCGGGCTCCCCGCTGGTGTGGCGGTTCACGCGCCCCTCGGCCTGGCCGGGGTGGACCAGCTTCGTGGTGGTGGCCGGCGTCACCCTGATCGCCCTCAGCCAGCTCCACCCCTCGCTGCTGCTGGCCAACACCACCACGGCGGGGGGCGACACCGGGGCCCATGTGATGCTGCCGGCGTTCCTGAAGTCCCAGTTGCTGACCCACGGGCAGCTGGCGGGATGGGATCCCGACTGGTACGACGGGTTCCCCCTCTACACCTTCTACTTCCCGCTTCCCGGGCTGATCACCGTCCTCTTCAACGCGCTGGTCAGCTACGACATCGCCTTCAAGCTGGTCACGGTGCTCGGGACCGTCCTCCTCCCGGTGTCGGCGTGGGCATTCGGACGGAAGGCCGGCCTGCGCGACCCGGGGCCGGCGTGCCTGGCCGCGGCCACACTGCCCTTCCTGTTCGAACCGAGCTTCTCCATCTACGGCGGGAACCTCCTCTCCACACTGGCCGGTGAGTACTCGTTCTCCCTCAGCCTGTCGTTTGCCCTCCTCTTCCTGGGGGTGGTGGCCTCGGGGCTGCGGACAGGGCGGCACCGGGCCCTGGCGGGGGTGCTCTTCGCCGTCACCCTGCTGTGCCACCTGCTGCCCGCCATCTTCGCCGCGGCGGGAGCGGTCGTGTGGCTGCTGCTCGACGCCGACCTTGTGCGGCTCTTCCACCGGGGGTGGAGCGCCCATGCCGCCGGCCGCCGGTGGTTGCGTCGTGTCCTCTGGTCGGTGGTGGCCGGCGTAGTCGGCGTCGGCCTGACCGCGTGGTGGCTCCTCCCCTTCGCCGCCGAGCAGTCGTACACGACCGACATGGGGTACACCAAGGTCCTCGGCTTCCCCCACCTGCTCTTCCCGGGGTCGGCCCGATGGGTGGTGGCGGCCGACGTGGTGGGCCTGGTGGCCATGGTCGTGCGCCGGAACCGGGTGGCCCTGTTCATCGCGGTGATGGGGGCCCTGTCGGCGGCCGTGGTCTGCCTCGACCCGGCCGGCAAGTTGTACAACGTGCGCTTCCTGCCGTTCTGGTTCCTCTGCATGTACCTGATGGCGGGCATCGCCCTGGCCGAGACGATCGGCGCCGTGGCCCGGTTCCGTCGCCGCCGGCGCCTCGGCCAGTGGGTCCTGGTGATCCGCCAGCGGCTGGGCACCGTGCAGGGGATGCCGTGGCAGCCGGGCATGCGCATCAGCCGGTTCCGGCGGCCGGTCCCCGGCGGAAACGCGCCGGGCGCCGTGGTGGGCCCGCTGGTGGCGCTGGCGGCGGCCTGTCTGGCGGTCGTCCCGCCGCTCGTGCTTCCGGCATCGGCGTTGAGCAGGATCGGCGTGACGGTGGGCGCCGACCAACCGAGTGCCTGGGCGGCCTGGAACTACTCGGGATACGAGCGGAAGCCCGACTACCCCGAGTACAACGCCGTGATCCAGATGATGAAGGGTGTCGGGGCGAGCCAGGGGTGTGGCCGGACCATGTGGGAGTACGACCCGTCCCTCAACCGGTTCGGCACCACGATGGCGCTGATGCTGCTGCCCTACTGGACCAACGGGTGCATCGATTCGATGGAGGGCCTGCTGTTCGAGTCGTCCTCGACCACCCCGTTCCACTTCATCAACCAGAACGAGCTGTCGGTCAACCCGTCGGACGCCATTACCAGTCCGGCCATCCAGTACGGGGGGCTCGATGTCCCGCTCGGGATCGAGCACCTCCAGCAACTGGGCGTCCGCTACCTGCTGGCCTCGTCGAGCACCGTGGAGCAGGCCGCCGCGGCCGACCCCAATGCCACCGAGGTGGCCTCGAGCGGCCCGTGGAACACCAGCTACAACGGTGAGGTGCTGGACGTGACGTGGAAGGTCTACCGGATCAGCGACTCGTCACTGGTGCAGCCCTTGGCCAACCGGCCGGTGGTCTGGGAGGGCGTGAAGCCCAGCCAGTCCAGCTGGTTGGGCCCCGCGGTCAGCTGGTACGACCAGCCCAGCCGCTGGGACGTGGTCCCAGCCGCCGACGGGCCCGCGACCTGGGAGCGCATCTCGACGGGGGACACCCATCCGGCGGTGGTGCCGGAGCCGGCCACGGTGGTGTCCGGGGTCACCCAGACCGACAGCTCCATCTCCTTCCATGTCGATCGGATCGGGACGCCGGTCGAGGTGAAGGTGTCGTACTTCCCGAACTGGCAGGCGACGGGGGCGGACGGTCCCTGGCGTGTGGCGCCGAATCTGATGGTGGTGGTCCCGACGAGCCACGACGTGACGCTGCACTACGGGAAGTCCCCGGCTGACTGGGCCGGGGAGCTCGTCTCCCTCGTGGCGCTGGCGGCGGCGGTGGCCCTGGCCGTCACCGGACGGCGCGCCCGGCGTCGCCGGCGGGCGCCCAAGAGCGTGCACCGAGCATGACCGTTCCCCTGGGGATGTTCCCACTGTCGACGGTGCTGTTCCCCCGGGCCGGCCTCCCGCTGCATGTCTTCGAGGACCGGTACCGGGAGCTGATGGCCCACTGCATGAACGGCGACGGTGAGTTCGGCGTCGTCCTGATCGCCCGCGGCTCGGAGGTGGGAGGGAGTGATCAGCGGGTCGGTGTGGGCACCGTGGCCCGGATCGCCAACGTCGCCGAGCTGGGGGACGGCCGCCTGCTGGTGGTGGCCACCGGCGTGCGCAGGGTGCGGGTCGACCGGTGGCTCCCCGACGACCCCTATCCGGTGGCCCTGGTGGCGGATATCCCCGACGACGTGTCCGCCGACGACGGGACCACGCTGGCCGGAGCCGAGTTCGCCGTGCGCCGATTGCGGTCGCTCCTCTCCGAGCTGGGCGACGTCCCCGCCCTCCCGCACAACCTCCGGATCACCGGTGACGAGGAGGACGTCGGCTGGCAGCTCTGCGACATGGCGCCGTTGACCGCACTGGACCTCCAACGGCTCCTCGCCACCGAGGGGCTGATGACCCGGATGCAGCTCTTGACCGAGCTGTGCGACGCCATGGCCGAGGACGTCACCAGGATGCTGGCCGACGGGTCGAGCGAGTAGGCCTGCTCCGGCCGGTCAGGGGATCTGCTGGGCCTCGAGGAACGCGGTGATGCCGTCAGCGAGGCCCTGGGCGGCCTGTTGGCGCCACTGGGGTGATTCGGTCAGGGCGGAATCGGCCGGATTCTGCATGTTGGCGCACTCGATCAGCACCTTGGGGACCGTCGACAGGTTGAGCCCACCGAGGTTGTTCCTCACGTCGACGCCGTTGCTGCCCGAGTAGTCCGACGGGGGCTCCCCTGTGTCGGCGGCGAATGCGGAGCGCACCTCGGCGGCCAGTTGTGCCGACGCCGGCACGATGGCCATGTTGTTACTGATGGAGCTGACCACGGGGGCCGGTGCGATCACGTCGAAACCCCGGCCGGTCACCGGACCGCCGTCGGCATGGATGGAGATGGCTGCGTCGGCGCGGGCGTCGTTGCCGATGGCCGCCCGGGTGTTCACGCACGGGCCCACGCCGTTGTCGGTGGCCCGCGTCATGACCACGGTCGCCCCCTCGGAGGCGAGGAGGGCATCGAGGCGGGTGGCCACATCGAAGTTGAAGGCGTGCTCGGTGTAGCCCCCCGCCGTCTGCGTCCCGGCGGTGTCGCACGTCTCGGTGAAGCCGCCCCCGTCGATCGGTTGGTTGATGAAGCCGGGGTCGCCGCCGTTGCCGCCGTCGTGACCCGGGTCAATGGCCACGACCTCGCCCGCCATCGGCGGCACGGTGACCGATCCCAGGAACGACGCCCCGCCGTAGACGGACACCCCCCCGTTGGCGGAGACGATCCGATAGCCGGGCCCTCCACCGGCGTTCAGGCCGACCGCCGCCCGTTTCAGGTCTCCGCTGGCCGAACCCTCGAAGGGCGCCCCGAAGGCGAACACCCCTCCGTCGCCGGCCACCAGCCAGTAGCCGGTACCGGCCGGATCGGCCTGCATGCCGACCACCGGCGAGCGGAGGACGATCCCGCCGGTCGATCCGGAGTAGGGCGCGTCGCCGAAGGCGAACACGCCACCGTCGGCAGCCGTGAACCAGTAGCCGCCGCCGTCGGGTGTGGCGGCCATGCCGGCGATCGGGCGATTGAGGGGTCGACCGCCCATGGAGCCGAAGAAGGGCGCGTCGCCGAACGCGAACACACCTCCGTCGGAGGCGACCAACCAGTAGCCGCCGCCGTCGGGTGTGGCGGCCATGCCGGCGATCGGGCGATTGAGGGGTCGACCGCCCATGGAGCCGAGGAAGGGCGCGTCGCCGAACGCGAACACACCACCGTCGGATGCCACCAACCAGTAGCCGCCGCCGTCGGCCGTGGCCGCCATGCCCACGATCGGCGCCACCAGGGCGATGGCGCCGGTCGAGCCCAAGAAGGGGGCGCCGAACGCGAACACACCACCGTCGGATGCCACCAACCAGTAGCCCCCCGTCGCCCGGTCGACCGCAGAACCGACGATGAGGTGGAGGCTGGTCGGCCCCGACGCAGGATCGGTCCTCGGGAGGGCCGTCCCTCCGCCGGGGGCGGCCACCGCAGTGACCGAGAGGGCCGCAAGGGCGACTGCCCCCACTGCCAGCGGCGCAGCCAGCCTCCAGGCCCACCTGCCGATGGTCGATCTCGTCACGCTGCGATCCTGCCACATCGGCGCCCGACCCGGTCGTCCTCGATCTGGGGATTCCCGTCGACGGTCAGCCCTCCTGCGCACCGATGGGAGCAGGAGGGCTGACCTAGGATGGCCCGGCCATGACCTCCCTCTCCGCTGTCTTCAAGGCCTACGACATCCGCGGCGTCGTCCCCGACGAGCTCAATGCACTCCAATTCCGCGCCATCGGTGTGGCGGTGGCGCGGTTCACCGGCGCCCCCACCCTGCTGGTGGCACGGGACATGCGGGAGTCGGGGGCCGAGCTCGCAGGAGCGTTCGCCGACGGGGTCCGGTCCGAGGGGACCGGCGTCATCGACCTCGGCCTCGGCTCGACCGACCTGCTCTACTTCGCCGCCGGAAGCCTCGATGCGCCGGGCGCGATGTTCACGGCCTCCCACAATCCGGCGCGGTACAACGGGCTCAAGCTCTGCCAGGCCGGTGCGCGGCCGATCGGGCTTGACACCGGCCTGGCAGAGATCCAGGCGACGGCCGAGTCGCTGCTCGACGAGTGGTCGGTCAACGGCCCGCCGGAGCTCGACCCCGGGCAGATGGGCCCGATCGAGGAGCGGTCCGTCCTCGACGCCTACGCCGATCACGTCCGGTCCTTCGTGGATCTGGACAGCCTGCGCCCGCTGCGAGTGGTGGCGGACACCGCCAACGGGATGGGAGGGTTGGTCGCCCCCAAGGTCTTCGAGGGACTGCCTTTCGAGGTGGAGATCCTCTTCCCCGAGCTCGACGGGAACTTCCCCAACCACCCCGCCGACCCCATCCAGCCCGACAATCTGGTGGATCTGCAGCGAGTCGTCCTCGACACCGGGGCCGACATCGGTCTGGCCTTCGACGGCGATGCCGACCGGGTCTTCCTCGTGGACGAGCATGCCGAGCCGGTCTCGGGCTCGCTGACCACCGCCCTCGTGGCTGCTTCGCTGCTCGACAAGCACCCGGGGTCGACGGTGCTCTACAACTGCATCTGCTCGCGGGTGGTGCCCGAGGTCATCGCCGAGAAGGGTGGTGTGGGGATCCGCACCAAGGTGGGGCACAGCTACATCAAGCAGGTGATGGCCGAGACGGGGGCGGTCTTCGGCGGCGAGCACTCGGGCCACTACTACTTCCGCGAGAACTACCGGGCCGACTCCGGGATCATCGCCGCCATGCTGGTCCTCGAGCTCCTGAGCGTGACGGGCAAGCCGCTCTCCGAACTGTTGGCGCCCTTCAAACGCTATGCGGACTCGGGGGAGATCAACACGGTGGTGGACGACCCCGCCGGAATCGTCGAGCTGCTGGCGGCCGAGGTGGAGGCGGCCGGGGGCGCGCTCGGGACGGCCGACCGCCTGGACGGGCTCACCGTCGACCGGGGGGACTGGTGGTACAACCTGCGCCCGTCGAACACGGAGCCTCTCCTCCGCCTGAATGTCGAGGCATCGGACGAGGGGTCCTGCGCCCGGCATGTGGCCGAGGTCGAAGGCGCCATAGCCAGGCTGCTCGGCAACTGACCGCCGGGCATCGGGTCCACCATGGGCGACCCTGACTCACGTCGCAGATCGATGGGCCATCATGGAGCAACGAGAGAGGAACGCAACATGACGCTCGACCCCCTGCTGATCGATGTGCTGGCGTGCCCGGAGGACAAGGGGCCGCTGCTGTACTTCGCCGACGAGGACCGGCTCTACAACCCGCGCCTCCATCGGAGCTACGAGGTGCGGGACGGCATTCCGGTGATGTTGATCGACGAGGCCACCGCGGTCGATGCCACCGAGCATGCCCGCCTGATGGCCAAGGCCGAGGCAGGGGGCGCCCGGTCCACCGGCCGGGCAGCGGGGGCGTGACCGGTTCCGGGCCCGGTGGAGGCGGGCCTTCCACCTCGTCGGCTCCGTTGCCGGTCGACTCCTTGGACCTGTGGGGCGCCACGGCCGGGCTTCCCGAGCAGGTGGAGACGGCGGTGGCCGCAACGCGGGACGTCGGGGACCTCCCCGACCACGAGCAGGTGGAGAACGTCGTGGTGCTGGGGATGGGGGGCAGCGGGATCGCCGGCGATGTCCTGATGGCAGTGGCGGCGCCGTTCATGCCGGTGCCGGTGACCGTGGTGAAGGGATACGAGCCACCCGACTACGTGGGAACCGGCTCCCTGGTCTTCGCCCTTTCGTTCTCCGGCAACACCGAAGAGACGTTGGAGGCCGCCGCTGCCGCCTACGAGGCGGGCGCCTCGTTGGTCGTGGTGGCCGGAGGCGGCGAGCTGGTGCGGCTGGCCGGCGAGTGGGCGGTCCCCGTGGTCCCCGTGCCGGGCACCATTCCCCAGCCCCGTGCTGCGCTGGGTGCGATGGCCATCCCGCCGCTGGTGCTGTTGGAGCGGATCGGGCTCTTCCCCGGCGCCCTCCAGTGGGTGGACCAGGCCGTCGACCAGCTGCGGATCCGTCGGGACGAGCTGGTCCGGCCGGGCAACCGGGCCGAGGCGCTGGCCCGGCAGATCGGCCGGACCATTCCGCTGATCCACAGCTCCCAGGACCTGGGTGCAGCCGCCGCCCTGCGCTGGAAGGCGCAGATCAACGAGAACGCCAAGTGCCCGGCCTTCTTCAACGTCTACCCGGAGCTCTGCCACAACGAGGTGGCCGGCTGGGGCCAGCACGGTGATGCCACCAGGCAGCTGATCACCCTGGTCAACCTCCGGCACGACGCCGAGCACCCCCAGGTGAGCCGCCGGTTCGACCTGGTGGCCGACCTCCTCCTCGAGGTGGTCGCCGATGTCGTCGAGGTGCGGGCGGCAGGCGAAGGGGACCTGGCCCAACTGTTCGACCTGGCCCTGATAGGCGATTTCGTCTCCCTCCACCTGGCCGGCAACGAAGGCATCGACCCGGGTCCGGTTCCCGTGCTCGACGAGATCAAGCGGGAGCTGGGCGTGGGCGGGGCCTGAGCCCTCGCCGCGGCCGGGCCCGGCTGCCCCCTCAGGCGGATTCGGGGTACGCAGCACCTTCTTGACCTGGTGGTTCGCGTGGCCCGAGGCGGTGCACGGCCTCCGACCGCGGTCCGGGCGCCGAGTGACACCAGTGTTGCCATTGGGTAACGGCCCCGTGGCAACCTAATGAACTCGGGCCCATGGGCCCTGGACTCCGGACGTCGCAGGCGTACACTTCACCCCGTGAGCTGCGTGCGGGTCTGTGGTTGCAAGTCGAAGCCAGTCGCAGGCGAAACGACCCACGTAAGGCAACTCGTGGTTGCTGAGCATGGTGCGGCTTAGGAGTAAGTCCTGCCCGCGTTGCTCCCGGCTGTCGGGGGAGCGCGGAGATGAGGTGACGCGTGCCATCAGTGGCTCCGAAGGGTCTACCGCCGGTGACGGTCGGTGCCGCCGGAGCCCGGCCGCAACTCTCACCGCAGGCGAGTGTGGGGTCAAAGACCAGGTCAGCCGCCCGCAGCTCACGGCAACACCCCGACAGTGGACGATCGGACCATGGACAAGGAGGACCGGGTACAAGTCCCAGTAGTGCCAGGCAGCACAACCAAGGAGGCGAATAGGTGGACGTCGTAATCGCGCATGGCAGGAAGATCGTGTCCGACGAGATCAGGGCTCTGACCGAGGAGAAGGTGGGCCGCCTCGGCCGCCGTTGTCCCGGCTTCGACCGGGCCGAGGTCCACTTCTCCGAGGAGCACAACCCGAGGATCTCCGATCGCGAGTGCTGTGAGGTCATCATGAGCGGACACGGACTCACCATTCGGGCGCACGCTGCCGCCCGCCTGCCGCTGGTCGCGGTCGATCTGGTGGTCGAGAAGCTGGAGCACCAGCTCGAGAAGACCAAGGGCCGAGTGGTCGGGCGCTCGCAGCCACGCCACCGTCCGGCGAACGCCGGGGCCATGCTCTACCAGCGGGTGCGCACCGCCTGACCGCCGGCCCTCGGCCGCGCCCGCACGGGCGATGGGGCGAGCAGGAACACGTCGGACGGTAGTGTGATGGGTCCATGAGCGTGTTCTCCAAAGTCCTCCGCGCCGGCGAAGGCAAGAAGGTCCGTCGCCTGTCGGAGCTGGTGCCGCTGGTGAACGCCCTCGAGCCGGAGATGGAGGCGCGCTCCGACGAAGAGCTCCGGGACTGCACCGCGGCGTTCCGGGAGCGCCTCGAACGGGGGGAGAGCCTCGAGGACCTGCTGGTCGAATCGTTCGCCCTGGTGCGGGAGGGTGCCTGGCGGGTGCTGGGCCAGCGCCACTTCGACGTCCAGCTGATGGGGGGGATGGCCCTCCACTTCGGGTGGATCGCCGAGATGAAGACCGGTGAGGGCAAGACCCTGGTGTCGACGCTCCCGGTGTACCTCAACGCGCTCCAGGGCAACGGTGTCCACGTGGTCACCGTCAACGACTACCTGGCCACCCGCGACTCGGAATGGATGGGGCGCCTCCACCGGTTCCTCGGACTGACCGTGGGCCGGGTCGGTCCCGACATCGACGATGCCGCAACCAAGCGCGAGTCCTACTCGGCCGATGTCACCTACGGCACCAACACGGAGTTCGGCTTCGACTACCTGCGTGACAACATGGCGCGTTCCAAGGACGCAATGGTCCAGCGCGGCCACCACTTCGCCATTGTCGACGAAGTCGACTCGATCCTCATCGACGAGGCCCGGACCCCACTGATCATCTCCGGTCCGGCCGCCGAGTCCGCCCAGCTCTACTACCAGTTCGCCGGCGTCGTGCGGACGCTGCGCGCCGAGGACGACTACGAGGTCGACGAGGAGAAGCGGATCGTCGTCCCCACCGAGGCCGGCATCGAAAAGGTCGAGCGCCAGCTCGGCGTGAGCAACCTCTACGACGCGGTGGCGGTGAACTACGTCCACCACCTCACCCAGGCGCTCTACGCCAAGGAGTTGTACCGCCGGGACAAGGACTACCTGGTCGCCCAGGGAGAGGTGAAGATCGTCGACGAGTTCACTGGGCGCACGCTGGATGGGCGACGCTGGTCGGACGGCCTCCATCAGGCGGTCGAGGCCAAGGAGCGGGTGCGGATCAAAGAGGAGAACCACACCTGGGCGACGGTGACCCTGCAGAACTACTTCCGGCTCTACAAGAAGCTCTCGGGGATGACCGGCACGGCGGAAACCGAGGCGTCGGAGTTCGCCAACACCTACGAACTCCCGGTGGTCCCGATCCCTCCCAACAAGCCACTCGTCCGGGCCGACCAGCCGGACCTCATCTACAAGACGGAGGATGCCAAGTTCGGCGCGGTGGTCGACGACATCGCCGAGCGCCATGCCACGGGCCAACCGGTCCTGGTGGGCACCGCATCGGTGTCCAAGTCGGAGCATCTCTCGCGCCTGCTCGAGAAGCGGGGCATCCCCCACGAGGTGCTCAATGCCAAGCAGCACTTCCGTGAGGCGGAGATCGTGGCCCAGGCGGGCCGGGTCGGGGGAGTGACCGTCGCCACCAACATGGCCGGTCGCGGGGTGGACATCATCCTCGGCGGCAATCCGGAGGGACTCGCCCAACGCGAGGCCACGGCCCGGGCGGTCGACCTCGCCACCGAGGAGGGAGCCGCGGAGCTGCAGCGCCTTCACAAGGAGTTCGAGAGCATCTGCGAGCAGGAGGGCGAGGAGGTCCGCACGATCGGCGGGCTCTACGTCCTGGGTAGCGAGCGCCACGAGAGCCGCCGGATCGACAACCAGCTGCGGGGCCGTTCGGGTCGGCAGGGCGACCCGGGGGAGAGCCGCTTCTTCCTGTCCCTCGAAGACGACCTGATGCGCCTCTTCGCCACCGGGGCGATGAACTGGGTGATGGGGCGCGCCCTTCCCGACGACGTGCCGATCGAGGCGAAGATGGTCACCAAGGCCATCGAGCGGGCGCAGAACACCGTCGAGGGCCGTAACGCCGAGTCCCGCAAGGACGTGCTCAAGTACGACGACGTGATGAACGAGCAGCGCAAGGTGATCTACGGCCGCCGCTATCAGATCATCGAAGGCGAGGACCTGCACGACGACACCATCGAGATGCTCGAGTCCACCATCACGGCGGTGGTCGCCTCGTCGCTCCCGTCCGACTACCCCGAGGAGTGGGACCTCCCCCGACTGACCACCGAGATCACCCAGTACTACCCGACCAAGTTCGTGGCCGACGACTTCGCCGAGGCCTCCACGGTGGGCCAGGTGACCGAGAGCATCGTCACCGAGGCCCTCGAGCTCTATGCCGAGCGCGACGAGACCATCCCCGGTGGTCCCGAGACGGCCCGGCAACTCGAGCGCGACATCATGCTGCAGATCATCGACCAACGGTGGCAGGACCACCTGGCCGAGATGGACTACCTGCGCGAGGGGATCAACCTGCGGGCCATGGGCAATCAGGACCCGCTGGTTGCCTGGCAACGCGAGGGGTTCGCCATGTTCGGCAAGCTTATGGACGCCATCAACGACGACTACCTGCGGTACGTGTTCCACGTCCAGGTGCTGACCGAGCAGACGGCCGAACCCGACCTCGCCCAGGCCAGCTATGTCGCCGCCGACGACCCGGTTCAGGGCGACAGCGCCATCTCCGCCGCGTTCGCCACCGCCACGCCCGAGGAGATCGAGCAGGCCGCAGCCATCGCCGGCATGCCGGGGGGGAACGGCGCCGGCGGTGCCCCGGTCGGTGTGACCAACCGCATGGCCGACGACGGCGAGACCCAGCTCCCGGTGGTGAAGTCCGAACGGGAGAAGCTCGGGCGCAACGACCCCTGCTGGTGCGGGAGCGGCAAGAAGTTCAAGTTCTGCCACGGCGCCAACTGAGATGGCGTCGTCCGATGGTCCCCGGCGCGGGGACGGCGAGCCCGAACGCGTCGATCTTCGCGATGCCCTGGCGTCGCTGACCGAGCGCCTCGGTGAGGCCGGGCACTTCCTGGCCATCGACCGCCTCACCGAGCGCCGCATCGAGCTCGAGCGGGCGGCCTCCGAGCCCGGCCTCTGGGACGATGCCGACCATGCGCGGGCGGTCACCACCGAACTCGGCCGGGTTGCCGAGGACATCGACCTGATGGCCAGCCTCACCGGGCGGCTGTCCGACGCCGAGACGCTCAACGAGTTGATCGAGGAGGAGGGGGACGACTCCCTGCGCCCCGAGGTCGAGGAGGTGCTGGCCGACCTCGACCGCCGCCTCGGGGCACTGGAGCTGCGGGCCCTGTTCGCCGGCGACTACGACGATGGCGACGCGGTTGCCGAGATCCATGCCGGTGCGGGCGGCACGGACGCGCAGGACTGGGCGGAGATGATGCTGCGCATGTACACCCGTTGGGCGGAGCGGCGCGGCTTCGACATCGAGGTGGAGGAGGCGACCCCGGGACAGGAGGCCGGACTGTTGTCGGCCACCTTCATCGTCAAGGGTCGGTATGCGTTCGGACTGCTGGCCGCCGAGCGGGGCGTGCACCGCCTGGTGCGCATCTCACCGTTCGATGCGCAGCACCGGCGGCAGACGAGCTTCGCCTCCCTCGACGTCGTTCCGTTCCTCGAGGACGTGTCCGGCGAAGTGGAGATCGACGAGAAGGATCTCCGCATCGACACGTACCGTTCGTCGGGCGCCGGTGGTCAACACGTCAACAAGACGGACTCGGCGGTCCGCCTCACCCACCTCCCCACCGGCATCGTGGTGTCCTGCCAGAACCAGCGCAGTCAGCACCAGAACAAGGCCAAGGCGATGCAGGTGCTCGGGGCCAAGCTCGCAGAGCGGCAGCGGGCCGAGCATCAGGCGACCCTCGACCAGCTGTCGGGTGATCGCACCGACAACGCATGGGGCAATCAGATCCGCTCCTACGTGTTGGCTCCGTATCAATTGGTCAAGGACCTGCGGAACAACGCGGAGACCGGCAATGTCGAGGCGGTGCTTGACGGAGATCTCGACATGTTCATCGAAGCCGAGCTGCGGCGTGGCGCGGAGCGGCGTCGCGGCGGCCACTGACGGGCCCGTCGCGGCCGACCACTGCGCGAGCGGAGGTCAGAAGGGTTGAACCAACTTTCGCGTTGCCGGGGAGTAACATGGGCGGAAGTGGATTCTCCGTTCCGTCCGCTCCCTCTCCAACTTGTGACACTGCGCCGATGATCACATTCCAGAACGTCACCAAGACGTACAAGGGCTCGACCGTTGCACTCAACGACTGCAGCATCGAGATCGACAAGGGTGAGTTCGTCTTCCTGGTCGGCCCCTCCGGATCGGGCAAGACCACCTTCATCCGGCTGTTGCTGCGCGAGGAGATGCCCGACTCGGGGCGGATCTGGGAGGCCGGCAAGGAGATCGGGCACCTGGCCAAGTGGCGGATCCCCTACCTGCGCCGCAACATCGGCTGCGTGTTCCAGGACTTCCGCCTCCTGCCCAACAAGACCGTGTTCGAAAACGTGGCCTTCGCACTGGAGGTCATCGGCCGGCCCAAGCATGTCGTCGCCTCCCAGGTCCCCCAGGTGCTCGATCTGGTCGGACTGGCCAAGAAACGCAACAACCTCCCCCACGAGCTCTCCGGCGGCGAGCAGCAACGGGTGGCGGTGGCCCGGGCCTTCGTCAACCGCCCCTTGATTCTGCTGGCCGACGAGCCCACGGGCAACCTCGACCCGACCACCAGCCTCGGGATCATGCGGCTGCTCGATCGCATCAACCGCACCGGTACCACGGTGATCGTCGCCACCCACGACGCCGGCATGGTCGACCAGATGCGACGGCGGGTCATCGAGCTCGACCGAGGCTTGCTCGTGCGCGACCAGGCCCACGGTGTGTACGGCATCGAGAGTGCCGTCGCCGCCGCCGGGGCCGGAACACCATCCGGATTACCCGTGGAGAACGGATCGACCGGAGCCACGGCCGACGAGCTCCCCGACGGCTTCGCCGCCCGCGCCTGATGCCCGTCTCCGCCGGCTACGTCTCACGGGAGGCCGCCACCAACCTGTGGCGAAACCGTCTGATGACGGCCGCCGCCATCCTCACGGTCGCCGTCTCACTGGCCCTGGTGGGATCGGCACTGCTGCTCAAGCAGGGGGCGTCGAAGGCCACCGTGCGCTGGCAGGACGGGGTGCAGACGATCGTGTTCGTGAAGCCGAACGCACCGGTCCCGCTCACCAAGTCCATCGGGACCCAGCTGAGCCAGTCCCCCTACGTGAAGACCTGCGTCTTCCGCAGCCAGGTCTACGACTTCAACGAAGCCAGGGCCATCGAGCCGAGCGACGAGTTCGCCGCCACCACGCTGTCCGACTATCCGTCGTCGTACCGGTGCGTCCTCAACGACCCGTCGCAGGCGACCGCGGTCTACCAGGAGTTCATCGGTAAACCGGGCGTGTTCGACGTCAAGTACCCCAGCCAGCAGATCAAGACCATGCAGAGCGTGATCCGGATACTGCAGTGGGTCTTCCTGTCGGTGGCGGTGATACTGCTGCTGTCGGCGTCGGTGCTCATCCTCAACACCATCCGTATGGCCATCTTCGCCCGTCGGCGCGAGGTCTCGGTGATGAAGCTGGTCGGTGCCACCAACTGGTTCATCCGCCTGCCGTTCATGGCCGAGGGCCTGATCCAGGGACTGCTGGGGGCCGGAGTGGCGGTGCTGGTGGTCCTCGCCCTCTACTGGGGCATCGGACTGAACACCCCCAAGACGGCGGCCAACCAGGGGAACATCATCGCCCAGATGTCGCTGGGCGGATGGGAAGTGGCGGGCACCTGCATCCTCGTGGTGCTGGTCGGCGTCGGCGTCGGCGTGGTGGGCTCGGCCTTCGCCGTGCGGCGCTTCCTCGACGTCTGACCGCTCACACCCGGCCCCGGTCTCCACCGGTGGGCTCGACCCGACAACAGGATGTCGTCCCGGGCATGCCGTCGAGGTGCTCGGAACTCTCCGTCGCACGTTCAGCGGTACGGGGGCAGGGGGCACGCGGCACCTTCCCCTACTGTGGTGCGGGGATGGACGCCTTGGAGATGGTTGCCGATTGGCCGGTGGAGCGGGCTGCGGTCGGCGTGATGACCATCGACCGCACGGCGCCGAACGGGGGGACGTGGGCGGTCGTGGGGATCATCGGACCGCACAGCGAGCGGTTCCGCTGGGCTTCGGTGACCAAGCCGGCCACCGCCCTCGCCGTGTTGGTCGCCTCCGAGGAGGGCACACTCTCGCTGGACGACCCGGCGGGTCCTCCCGGGTCCACGGTTCGCCACCTGCTGGCCCATGCGTCCGGCCTCGGCCTCGACCCGGGTCCACCCGTCGCCCCACCGGGGGCCGGCCGGATCTACTCGAACGCCGGCTACCTGGTGCTGGCCGACCTACTCGAGGAGAGGTCCGGAATTACGTTCGGCGACTACCTCTCCCTGGGGGTGCTCGAGCCGCTCGGCATGGTGGGCACCACGCTCGAGCCGGACGCGCTGGCCGGCGCCGCTGCCGCCGGGCTGTCGGGTCCGCTTTCGGACCTGCTGGTGCTGGGACGCGAGCTGGCCGCACCCGTGCTCATCAGCGCCGAGACCCATCGCCAGGCGACGTCGGTCCAGTTCCCGGGCCTGGGCGGCGTGCTCCCGGGCTTCCAGCAGTTCGATGACGATGACTGGGGGCTCGGCGTGGAGATCCGCGGACGGAAACATCCGCACTGGACCGGCACCACCAACTCACCGGAGACGTTCGGGCATTTCGGCCGGACCGGCTCGTTCCTCTGGGTGGACCCGGTGGCCGGCGTGCTCTGCGGCGGCCTCAGCGACCGCCCGTTCGGGATGTGGTCGGCACGGGCCTGGCCCCGTCTGGCTGATGCCGTCCTGGCCGAGGTGGCCCAGGGGGCATCCCCCTGAGTCGGGGCCTCCTACCGGGCACGCCGCGCCCGCCCGGTGCATCGGGCACCTGAGGACGGGGGAGCGGGAAGCCCCCCGGGGTGCCGCTGCGCCATTAGGCTGGACCGGATGAAGGGTGTCATCCTCGCCGGTGGGACCGGCTCACGTCTGCATCCGCTGACCCGGATCACCAACAAGCACCTGTTGCCGATCTACGACCGGCCCATGATCAACTGGGCCATCGAAGCCCTGGTCGAAGCCGACATCACCGAGATCATGCTGGTCACCGGTGGCACCCACGCCGGCGAGTTCCTGCGCCTGCTGGGCAACGGCCACGAGTTCGGGATCGACCGCCTCAGCTACGGATACCAGGAGAACCCCGGTGGCATCGCCGAGGCCCTGGGGTTGGCGGCCAGGTTCGTCGACGGCGAGCCGGTGCTGGTGATGCTGGGGGACAACATCGTCGAGCGCTCGATCAAGCCGATGGTCGATGCCTTCCGGGCGGATCCCCGGGGTGCCCGGATCCTGCTCACCCCGGTGGAGGAGGACGAGCACCTCCGCCACCTCGGCGTGCCCGCCTTCGACGAGGACCAGCGGGTGATCGGCATCGTCGAGAAGCCCGAGCACCCGCCCTCCAGGTTCGGCGTCACCGGCATCTACTGCTACGACTCCCATGTGTTCGAGGTCATCCCCGCCCTGGTGCCGTCCGGGCGCGGTGAGCTCGAGATCACCGACGTGAACAACTACTACATCTCCCAGGGGACCATGGCCTACGACATCCTCGAAGGCTTCTGGGGCGACGCCGGAGAATCGATCGACGCCTACTACGCGGTGAACGACTTCGTGCGCACCCACGGCGCCAACAAGGGCTAGCTGCCGGGGGCGACCCCGGTTCAGCCGAGGTCGACCCCGAGCCACTCGGCTGTCTCGCCCCGGTGCCGCGCGTAGTCGACCTTCCCCGACGGCGAGCGGCCGATGGTGTCCACGAAGCGGACCTGGCGGGGCGCCTTGTACCCGGCGAGCTTCGACTTGACGTGGTCGATGACCGTCTCGGGCGCGACCGACCCGGTCGCCCGCCCGGCCCGCAGCTCGACCACGGCCACGATCTCCTCGCCGAAGCGCTCGTTGGGGATCCCCACCACCACGGCGTCGACCACCCCATCCATGGTCTTCACCACCTCTTCGACCTCTTCGGGATAGACCTTCTCGCCGCCGGTGTTGATGCAGACCGAGCCGCGGCCCAGCAGCTTGATCGAGCCGTCCTCCCGCACCTCCGCATAGTCGCCGGGTACCGAGTAGCGGACCCCTTCGATGGTGCGGAAGGTGGCGGCGGTCTTCTGCTCGTCCTTGTAGTAGCCGAGGGGGATGCGCCCCCCGAGGGCCAGGACCCCGATCCGTCCGGATCCGGACTCGATGTCCCGGTCGTCGGTGTCGATGACGCGGACGTCGGGACCCAGTGTGAACTGTGCGGTCCGCGCCGCCGATGTCCCCGAGGAGACCGAGGTGCCCATCCCGATGGCCTCCGACGACGAGAAGGCGTCGACCAGCAGCATGCCGGCGTGGTGGCCCAACAGGCCCTGCTTGGTCTCCTCGCTCCACATGACACCGGACGAGATGATCCCCACCAGGCTGGTCAGGTCCCAACGGCCGGGGTGGGCGTCGAGCGCGGCCAGGATCGGCTTGGCGAAGGCGTCACCGACGATGATCAGACCGTTCACCTTCTCGCGGTGCACGGTGTCGAGCAGCTCGACCGGGTCGAACTGCCGCGACGGCAGCGTGACCACCCGGCCGCCTTCGCTCAGGCACTCCATAGCGGTGAAGCCGCCGGTCCCGTGCATGAGGGGGCAGGCCGGCAAGAGGGTCATCCCCTGGCCGCTGTTCGCCAGCTCGGAGTGGACGCCGTCCAGCCCTCCGTCGTCGGGGTAGCGGCGGAACCCGCTGCCGTTGACGCGGGCGAAGAGGTCGTCCTGGCGCCACATGACGCCCTTCGGCATCCCGGTGGTCCCGCCGGTGTACAGCATGAAGAGGTCGTCGGGTCCTCGGCCCCAGGGGGCCCGGACCCGCTCCGGCCACTCGGGCTCGTGGAAGACCCCGGTGGTCTCCGCCGCCTCCTCGTAGGGCACCGCCCAGGACGGACAGGAGGCGGTCCCGTCGTCGACCCACAGCCAGCTCCTGATGGCCGGCAGCCGGTGGCGGATCCCGTCGATCCGCTCCACGAAGACCCCATGGAAGACCACGGCCACGGTGTCGGCGTTCTCCCACAGGTAGACCAACTCGTCATCGGCGTACCGGTAGTTGGTGTTGATGGGGACGAGGCCGATCTTGAAGCAGGCGAAGGAGGCCTCGAGGTACTCGGAGCAGTTGTACACGTACAGCGCCACCTTGTCCTGGTGGGCCACGTGGGCGGCGAGCAGCCAGCGGGCCACGTTGTCAGCGCGGTGGTCGAGCTCGCGCCAGGTCAGCGTGTGGCTCCCCTGGGTCAGGGCCGGGGCATCGGGCAGCTCATCGGCCACGACCTCCCAGACGTCTGCGTAGTTCCACTTGCTCACGTTCGGCTCCTCATCCCCCGGGTACGGCGCCGGGTGCCCCGGCCGCCGTCCTGGCGCTCTCCCTCGTCGGCGCTACGACGCTCCGCCCCGACCGGTCGCCTTGGCGGCGCCCGGCCCGCGGGGCTCGGCCACCGGGACAGGACGCCCGGAAGAGTGCAGCCTACGCTGGCAGGCATGGACTTTGCACTGCCGACGGACGACGACCCCCGCCGCACCACGCTCCGGGAGTGGTTCGGCGCACATCCGGCCCCGACCGGTCGGGAGCTGGCCGAGCGGGGGCTGGTCGCCCCGCACTGGCCCGAGCCCTGGGGGCTCGGCGCCGACCCCACGTTCCAGCTGATCGTGGACGACGAGCTCAGGCGGGCCGGCGTGCACCGGCCCGACAACGCCATCGGGATCGGGTGGGCGGGCCCCACCATCCTCTTCGCGGGGACCCCCGAGCAGAAGGAGCGCTACCTGCTCCCCCTCCTGGCCGGCGAGGAGATCTGGTGCCAGCTGTTCAGCGA
>PLHF01000082.1 GCA_003138855.1 Acidimicrobiaceae bacterium
ATCAAGGGCGGCCTGATGGTGGTCTTCGGGGTGATCTTCGCGGTGCTGCTGCTGGCCAGCCTCATCGTGGCCGAGCGCCTGGCCCCCAAGGGACCCTCCCTCGATGCGGAGGACGAGTTCGTCAAGAGGTACCGGGAGGTGATCGGGCCCTACTCCCGCTGGCTCCGGGCCGGCGTGGTCGTCGTGCTGTCGCTCATCGTCGGTTCCCAGGCGATCGGGCAGTGGCAGAACTGGATCCTCTTCCGCNNCCGATCCGCAGTTCCACCGGAACGTCGGATACTTCGTCTTCACCCTGCCCTTCGAACAGTTCCTCGTCCACTGGACCCTGGTGGCCCTGTTCGTCGTCCTGGTGGTCACCGTGCTCAGCCACTACCTGAACGGCGGCATCCGGATGCAGGGCTCGCGTCCGAGGGTCCGCCCCGCGGTGAAGGCCCACATCTCGGTCATCCTCGGCCTGCTGGCCCTGGTCAAGGCCGTCGGCTACTACCTGGCGCGGTTCAATCTGGACCTCTCCAGCAACGGGTATGTCCAGGGTGCGGGCTACACCGACGTCCATGCCCGCCTGCCCGCACTCGAACTCCTCCTCCTGGTGTCCCTGGCCGCGGCTGTCCTGCTCATCTACAACATCCGGCGCCAGGGCTGGGCACTTCCCATTCTCGGGGTCGGCCTGTGGTTCCTGGTGGCGCTCAGCGCAGGCACCATCTATCCGGCTGCCGTGCAGGCCCTCAAGGTGAACCCGGCTCAGAACACCTTGGAGCGCCCGTACATCCAGCGCAACATCGATGCCACCCGGACAGCCATGGGGCTCACCGGCGTCCAGAGCGTCGCCTACCCCGCGTCGTCGACGCTGACCGCATCGCAGCTCTCGGCCAACAGCGACACACTGGCCAACGTGCGGCTCTGGGACCCGACCCAGACCCAGCCCACCTTCGACAAGCTGCAAGACATCCGCTCCTACTACCAGTTCAACAGCCTGGATGTGGACCGCTACAAGGTGAACGGTGCGGAGACCCCGGTCGTCGTCGGTGTGCGCGAGATCAACGACCAGGACCTTCCGTCCTCGTCGTGGGTGAACACCACCCTGCAGTACACCCACGGCTACGGGATGGTGGTGTCGCCCGCCAACGCCTCCACCAGCAACGGTGATCCCGTGTTCGCCGTCGGCGGCGTTCCGCCGGCCTCCAACAGCGGGCTGCCCACGGTCACCCAGCCCTCGGTCTACTTCGGGCTCAACAACTCCGGGTACGTGGTGGCCAACACGAAGCAGCCGGAAATCGACTTCCAGCTGACCAGTGGCACCAACGTCGAGACCCACTACTCGGGCGACGGCGGCGTGCAGCTCTCGTCCTTCTTCGATCAGGTGATGTTCGCCATCCGCTTCAGCGATCTCAACCTGCTCATCTCCAACCAGATCACCAACAAGTCGCGGCTGATGTTCGACCGCGGCGTGCAGGCCCGTGTGTCCAAGGCCGCGCCCTTCCTCAGTCTCGACGCCGACCCCTACCCTGCGCTCATCGGGGGGCACATCGACTGGATCCAGGACGCGTACACCACCACCGACAACTACCCGTACGGGCAGAACGCGGACACCAGTGCCGTTGCCCCGGGCAGCGGGCTCGGTGGCAACTTCAACTACGTCCGCAACTCGGTGAAGGTGGTCATCGACGCCTACACCGGCCACATGACCTTCTACGTCATGGACCCCAGTGATCCGATCATCCGGACCTACGAGAAGGCCTTCCCGGGGATGTTCACCCCGGCGTCGAAGATGAGCGCCGACCTGAAGGCGCACATCCGGTATCCCGAGGACATCTTCACGGTGCAGGCCACCATGTACGGCAAGTACCACATCACCACGGCGCAGAGCTTCTACAGTGCCGCCGACGCGTGGGCGCTGTCGCCGTCGCCCGGCTCGGGATCGCCCTCACAGGCCCTGGCCACCACCTTCACCACCAACGCCCAGGGCCAAGAGATCTCTACTGGCCAATTGGTCCGCATGGCACCGATCTACCAGGAGCTGCGGGTACCGGGCCAGGCCGCACAGTCGTTCAACCTGCTCGATGCTTTCGTCCCGGTATCGTCGCAGAGCCAGATCCAGACCTTGTCCGGGTTCATGATCGCTGGGTCCGACCCCGGCCACTACGGGCAGCTGCAGATGTTTGTGACACCACGCGACTCGCCGGTCAACGGACCCTCCATCGTGGCCGCCCAGATCGACGCGACACCGGCCGTGTCCCAGCAGGTCTCGCTCTTGAACCAGAACGGGTCCTCCGCGTTGCTGGGCAACGTGCTGATGATCCCGGTGGCCGATTCGCTGCTCTACATCCAGCCCCTGTACGTGGAGTCCTCCCGGAACGCCTTCCCCGAACTCCAACGGGTCATCGCCGTGTACGGGAAGCAGGCGTCCATCCAGCCGACCTTGGCCGGGGCCCTCACCCAGGTGTTCCAGGCGCCGGTGTCGACGACGCCTGCGACTGAAGGTGGGACCGGGAACCTCTCGCCGCAGGTGCGGGCCCTGTTGGACGAAGCCCAGACCGCCTACCAGCAGTCCCAGACCGACCTCAAGGCGGGCAACCTGGGCGCCTACCAGACCGACATCAACAACCTCGAGTCCATTCTGCAAGAGGTGCAGCAGCTGACCGGGGGTACCGTTGCCACCACGACGACCACGACGACCACCTCGCCGGGCACGGGCACGGGCACGGGGACGGGTTGACCCTGCACCGGCCCGCCTGCGCGGCTCGCTCCGACACGGCGGTCAACCGGCGTGGACGGACCGGGCCGGCGGCCTGCTAGATTCTTCTCCTGCGACGCGGGGTGGAGCAGTCTGGTAGCTCGTCGGGCTCATAACCCGAAGGTC
>PLHF01000041.1 GCA_003138855.1 Acidimicrobiaceae bacterium
CCAGCACGGTCTCCGCCTGGTCATCGGCGGTGTGCCCGGTGGCCGCCTCGGGCCCCAACACCTCGCGCCGGGCATGGCGGGCACGGGCCTCCAGATTGGGACCGTCCTCCACCACCACCCGCGCCGACTCGAACCGGGCGCCGAACCGCTGTGCCGCCTCGGCCACCACCTCGGCCTCGGCGGCAGAACCGGGACGGAGGCCGTGATCCACGTGCACCGCGGTCACCCGGCAACCGGACCCCGCCGCCAGCACGAGCAGGGCGAGGGAGTCCGGCCCTCCCGAGACACCGCAGACGAGGTCCGACCCCGGATCGGGGAAGGTGCACCGGGCCAGCAGGGCGCCGGTCTCCGGAGCGGCCGGACCCGGGGAGTCAGCCGGACAGTGCGGGCGCAGTTCCGACACGGGAGATCCATTCCGACGGATTGCGGATCTCGACCAACGAGGGCAGCCACTCGGGGCCGCGCCACGCCCGATCGAGGAGCTCGGGTCCGCCGGAGTCCTCCACGGCGGCGATGAACCGCTCGCCCTCCTCGTACTGGCGGAGCTTGGCCTCCATCCCGATCAGCTGCTGGAGGAGGCGGACCAGCCCCCTGGTCTCCTTCCGCCGTTGGCGGAGCACCTCGCTGAAACGCGCCGCGCTGGGGATGGCAGCGGCGCCGGCGCGGTCCATGGTGACGTCCCCGTGGCCCTCCAACAGGCTCATCAGAGCCTGGATGCGGTGGAGCCCTTCGAGCTGCTCCGGTGTGGCCACCAGCCCGAGCGCGCCATTGTCCCGCAACGGGTTCCGGCCGGCCAGGAGCTCCTCGGTCATCCTGCGGAGCGCCTCGGCGAGCCGGGAGGGGTCGGGCTCGAGCGAGCCGATGCCCTCTTCCACCAGCGACACGAAGTAGTCGCGCATCCAGGGGATGGCGGTGAACTGGCAGCGGTGGGTCACCTCGTGGAGGGCGAGCCACAGCCGGAACTCCCGGGGCTCGAAGCCGTGCAGCTGCTCGAGGGCGACCACGTTCGGGCCGACGAAGTAGACCAGGTCCTGGTCCTCGACTGCCTCCTCGGTGAGCAGCAGGTCGTACTGACCGAGCACCCTGGTCGAGAGCCACCCCAGCACGAGGCCCATCTGGGCCCCGGTGGCCGAACGGGCGGCGGTGGACAGGGGGCCGGCCATCCGGGCGGTGACCGGATTGGTCCGCACCACCCGGGCCGGATCGAGCTTGTCGAGGTGGGGACCGATGAGCCGCTGGAAGCTGGCGATGTTGGCGTGCACCCAACCGGCGCGGTCGGTGACCCGGGCCCGGGCCGGTCCCGTCGAGGACCGAAGGCCGGTCGCCTCGGCCACGAGCTCCTCGGCCTGTGCGGTCAGCTCCTCGAAGTCTTGCTGGAGGAGGTCCGGACGGTAGGGGGCGGGGGTCCGGCCGCGGCTTCCCACCCATCGGGCCACCCGTTCGGCTACATCCCACGCCACTGCGCCCTCACCGCTCGGCACGGCCACGGATTCGCTCACGCAGCCCAGTGTAGGGAACGGCGTCGCGTTCCGGCACCCACTGCCCGGCCCGCCCTGCCACCGGCCCGCACGGGGACTACCCGTCCTGGTGGCTGTACTCCTCCTGCAGCGCCTCCGCCACCCGGGCCACCAGGGAGTCGGGCACATGGTCCTTGCACCGGTTGGCGATGACCTTGCGCAGCTCCGCCTCGAAGCCGAAGGCGCCGACGCAGGGGCCGCACAGGTCCAGATGCCGGGTGATCTCCACCCGCCGCGTCTCGGTGAGCTCGCCGTCGAGGTAGAAGTAGAGCCGCTCGATGGTCTCGTCGCAGTTGAGGAACCCGGCCGGCAACGGGCCGTCCGAGGGGATTGCCGGATTCGGTGGTGTCTCCTGATCTCCCACTGCGGTACTCCCCTACCTGGCCTCGTCCGAGGCCCCGACCAGGCCTCGCTTGCTTCCACGTTGGACCAACGCCTTCTGGAGCGCCTTTCTTCCGCGATGGATGCGGCTCATCACCGTTCCGATGGGCACGTCGGTGATCTCTGCGATCTCCTTGTAGGAGAAACCTTCGACGTCGGCGAGGAGCACGGCCATCCGGAACGTGTCGGGGAGCGACTCGATGGCCGCCTTCACATCGGTGTCGGTGAATCGGTCGAGGGCCTCGTCCTCGGCGCTGCGTCCCAGGCCAGAGGGCTGGTCGCCCGAGAGGCGGTGGTAGAGATAGAGGTCCTCGACGTCCTCGACGTCGGCGATCTCCGGCCGCCGCTTCTTCGCCCGGTACGTGTTGATGTAGGTGTTGGTCAGGATCCGGTACAGCCACGCCTTGAGATTGGTNNCGGATTGCGGGTCATCCGCAGCGCCGCGGTGTACAGGGCAGGCATGTACTCCATCGCGAGATCGGAGAACATCGCCTGATCGGCCATGAACGCACCCTACACAGGCTGTGCCACACCTGTCACCGCGCCCCGCTCCGGGAGCCACGACCCCGGCGAGCTGCCCATATGGAGGCAGCACCACCAGCCCGTCCGCGGGCGGTAACGTCCGGGACAAGGTGAGCACTCCGATCACGACACTGCGGGCGGCCATCGCCCTGCCCTGGTCCACCGACGGGATGCAGCGCGCCCCGTACCCCTTCCACCGGGGCGTCGGGAGCCCCCGTGACACCAACGAGCCGGGTGCAGCCGGCTCGCGCAGCCGGGCCACCGTTGTCCGCTGCGAGCAGGTAGGAGGCCGACGGATCTCGACCCTACTCCGGCCCGACGGCACCACGTTCACCGTGACCGTTCCCGCCGGGGGAATGGATGCCTGCGAGGTGGCCGGTGACACCGGCACAGCCGCTGCCTGGATCATCGACGACGGAGGGGAACGCGAGCCGTCCGCGGCGTCACTGCAGCAGCTGGCCCTGAGCGTCGCCAACTGCTGAACCTCGCATCGCGGGGGAACCCGGCATCGCCGGCGTGATGCGCACCCGAGGCGGCACCGACGCCGCCCGGCGCACCTCAGGCAGTGGCGACCGCCGGTTCGGCCTCCCGCACGGTCGCGGCCACCGTGTCGGACCAGACCACCCTGCCCGCCGTCAGGCGCATGTCGAACTCGAGGTAGGTGGCGGCCATCAGCGTGTCCACCTCCAACCGGTGGACCGGGTCGACCCCCGAGCGGCCCGGATAGTTCACCGAACCGGGTCCGGTGAACGCCAGGTCGTCGCCGAAGGCGTCCTTGTGCACCGCCAGATCGCAGTTCCACTGGATCAGCTCGCTGACCTGGGTCGCCCCCTGCGGCCCCGGCAGGTGCCGCAGCGAGAAGAGGGGGGTGCCCGACGGCAGGAACGCATCGAGGAGCTCAGCGGGCAGCCGCTCGGCCGGCTGGACGACGACGCTGGCCAGCGTGCAGTCCGACGGACGTGCCAGCGTGCCGACCACTGCCTCCGGCCGGACCTGCACGTCGATGGCCGCCAGCTTCTTCGGTGCGCCCAGCACCTCGCGGCCCGCCGCCATCGCCGCGTCGTCGGTGACATAGATGTACGGGACGTAGAGGCCCTCGGTGCCGGCGTCGTCCACCACCCGCAGGAAGGAGACGAACTCTCCGTAGGGGCCGAGGGTGCTGGCGCCGTAGTCGGCCACCAGCACGGCGCCGATCGCCGGGGAGTCCACGTGGAGGCCGCGCGGGACCAGGTCGCCCACGTCGCCGGACACCGTGAAGCCGGCCATGACGGCCCTGCATCCCCAGTACTCGATCCCACGCTCCGGGTCCATCCGGAACAGCGGTGCATCCAGCGGTGTGCTCTTCATGGTCACCATGTCGCCATCATCTCCTCGAGGTCGTAGGTCACGTGCTCGTAGTTCTGGATCAGGTCCCGGGCCGCGTCGAGGGCCAGCACCTCGAGGGTCCCGTCCTCGATCAGCAGGCTCCGGGCATCGCGGAACAGCTTCTCGATCAGCGAGTCGCGGCTCAGCCCCTGGGCACCGAACACCTGCAGTGCGTCATGGGCGACCTCGTAGGCCACCCGCTTGGCGTAGACCTGCGCGGCGCGGGCGTGGCGCGGGGAGGCCCCGAGGACATCCGGTGACGCCCCCGGTAGGTTCGCCTGCGTGTGAGCCAACGCCGCGCGGGTGTAGGAGCGTGCCGTCTCCACGCGCTCGAACATCCCGTACAACGTGAGCTGGATGTTTTTGTGGCGGGCGATGGGGGCACCGCCCTGGACCCGTCGGCGGGCATGGTGGAGCGCCTCTTCGAAGGCTGCCCGGGCCACGCCGACGGCCACGTTGGAGATGACCGAGCTGGTCAGGCAGAGCAGCTGGTCACCGAATGCCGGGTAGAGGGGCCCGGGCGGGACGAGCACGTTGCGCTCCGGCACGAAGACACCGTCGAAGAACAGCTCGCCCTGGGGATCGTCCCGCACGCCCAGCATGTCGGCAGGAGGGCCCCGCCGCACCCCGGGGTCGTCGAGGGGAACGACGGCGAAGAGGCTGTGGAAGAGATCGCCCTCCCGCCCGGCCTGGGCGTGGACGGCCGCGTGGGTGGCGATCGGCCCCGAGCTCACCCACGCCGACTTCTGGCCCCGCAGCAGCCAGCCGCCGTCAGCCGGTTCGGCCACCAGCTGGGCCCGGCCGTAGGCCGGGGCATCGCCGTCGCGCAGTCCGAGGAAGTCGCTCCCGTGGTCCGGCTCGGTGATGGCCCAGCATCCGTGGAACGCGCCGGTCTGGTCCTCCACCCACGGCACCACCAGCTCGGCCAGCAGCTCCGGGCTCCCGAAGCGCGCCATGGTGATCACCGGGAGCATGTCGACCAGGAAGGCGGTCGCCAGTCCCAGGCTTCCCCATCCCAGCTCCTCCAGGACCACCGACTGGGCGAGCGCCGAGAGCGGCTCCTCGGGGCCACCCGCCTCTGCGGGCAGGAAGAACCGGTGGTAGCCGAGCGACTTCAACGTCGCCATCGCCGTGAAGAACGGGGAGCCGGGAGCGATGCGCTCGGCCGGGGTCATCCGGTCGAGCGCCCAGGCGGCCGGCCGGAGCACCTCCACGGCGACCCGGTGCGCCTGGTCCCGCAGCACCTGTTCGTCCTCTCCGGGCCCCGCCAGGTCCAAGAAGAGCGCGCCCTCCCCCGATCCCATGGGACGAACCTACGCCGCAGGGATCCGAATCATTAGAGTCCAAAGTCCCGAACCGGTCACCGTGGGGAACCGCCGCCGGCCGGTGGGTCGGGCAGCGCGTGGCGGACGACGACCCGTCCGAGGGTCGATCGGGCCCTCGGCGTAGGGTCTGGAGTGTGACCGGAACTGGTCACACAGTGACGGTGATCCCACCGGGGCCCCACGAAGCACCGACCGCCATGAAAGGGGGGTGTCCCATGAGCGCATTCGTCATCACCCACGCCGCGCTGCTCGATCCGGTCGCCGGGGAGGTGCGGCCCGAGGCGTCGGTCCGGGTCGAGGGGGACCGGATCGTCGAGGTGGCCGAGGACGGCGCCACGCTCGTCGCCGGAGACGCCGTGGACGTCATCGACGCCGACGGCCGCACCCTGATGCCCGGGCTCATCGACGCCCACGTGCACGCCGCCATCACGTCCCTCGACCTGGCCGCCATGGGACGGCGCCCGCTGACACGGATCGGGATCGAGGCCAAGGCGGTCCTCGAGGCGATGTTGCGCCGCGGGTTCACCACGGTACGCGACGCCGGAGGTCTCGATGCCGGCATCCAGGAGGCGCTTCGGCTCGGCCTGATCACCGGGCCGAGGGTGTTCCGCTCCGGGCGGGTCCTCTCCCAGACCGGCGGGCACGGCGACACCTCCCCGGTCAGCGCCGATCCCCACCTCTGCTCATGCTCGATCACCAGTTCCGCGTACTCCCACGTGGCCGACGGCGCCGACTCCGTCCGCCGCGCCGCCCGGGAGGAGCTCAAGTCCGGCGTCGACCAGATCAAGGTGATGGCCGGAGGCGGCGTCGCCACGCCGAGCGACCCCATCGACATGGTCCAGTACACCGAGGAGGAGATCCGCGCCGCCGTCGAGGAGGCGGCAGCGCGCCGGACCTACGTCCTCGCCCACGCCTACATCCCCGAGGCCATCGCCCGCGCCGTGCGCGCCGGCGTGCGCTCGATCGAGCACGGCAATCTGCTGGACAGCGGGGCGGCCCGGCTGATGGCCGAGCACGGCTGCTTCCTGGTGCCCACCCTGGTCACCTACGACCAGCTCGCCGCCTTCGGCCGCGAGTGGAGCTTCCCCGCCGAGAGCCTGGCCAAGCTCGACGCGGTCAAGGACGCCGGCCTCGCTGCCGTCGACATCGCCGCCTCGGCCGGGGTGAGGATCGGATTCGGCACCGACCTGCTCGGCGAGACCCACGACGCCCAGTCGCGCGAATTCATCCTGCGTACGCAGGTACAGGGCACAGCAGAGGTCCTCCGGTCGGCCACGACCGTCAACGCCGAGCTGCTGGGGAGGCCCGGCGAGCTGGGCGTGATCAGTCCCGGCGCCTTCGCCGACCTGCTCCTCGTCGACGGGAACCCCCTGGCCGACCTCTCGCTCCTCGACGGCCAGGGGGAGCACCTCGATCTCATCGCCCGAGACGGTTCCGTCATCGTCGACCGCGTCCGGCGGACGTGAGGAGGAGGAGGCTGCTGGTTCATCTTATGAGCGGATTTGTTCGCCGTTCCGCAATTACCTACGTGATTGTGCGAGCTAGGTGGAGTATGGCGTGGATAAGGATCGCCTCTTTCCTTCCGGTGCCCGTCACCTTATAAGCGGCTTTCTTCGTCAACTGATATACTAACTACATACTTCTACGATCTAACTGGAGTGAGACGTGGATAAGAGCACCGTATTTTTCGGCGACGAGCTTCCGGCGTCAACCGCTTCTGACATGGTGCGACGCGGCCAAGCGCTCCGCCTGGTGCGAGGAGTCTTCACAAACAACGTCCTTACGCCCCCAGAGGAGACGGTCAAGCGCGAATGGCTCAAGATCGTGGGACACCTCTTTCCGGATGCAGTGATCACCGATCGCTCGGCCCAGCGCATTGCCCCGATCGACGGCGAGCTGTTCCTGGCCCATCCTCACCGGGACCGCGAGATCGAACTCCCGGGCCTGCGTGTCCGAGCGCGTCAGGGAGCGGGGCCGCTGCCTGATGACACAGCCCTTCCCGGCGGACTGCACGTCGCTTCGCGTGCGCGAGGCCTCGTAGAGAATGCAGAGCCGACCAGAGGCCGCGGCCGCTCTCCGCGCCGACTGACACATCAAGAGCTCGGACTCTGGGTTGATCAACTGTGTCGGCAGTACGGAGAGACGGCGCTCAACACGCTGCGCGACCAGGCGCGAGCACTTGCACCAACGGTCGGCGTTCGTGACCAGAGCTTCTCCGTGCTCGACAGTCTTATCGGTGCTGCACTCGGGACTAGCGACGCGCCGAACCTTCCTCGCGCTCTCGATGCGCGCCGACGTGGCGAGCCGTACGACTCGGAGCGCGTGGAGCGTTTCGATCGTCTTGTCGAGGCTCTACGCGAAGCACCCCCTCAGTCCATCGATGAACCCGCCGAAGACGGATTCCTCCCCTTCTACGAGGCGTATTTCTCGAACTTCATCGAGGGTACAGAGTTCACCCCCAAGGAGGCCGAGGCCATTGTGTTCGACGGTGAGAGGCCCACCGATCGGCCGGAAGATGCACACGACATAGTGGGCACCTACCAGATTGTCTCCGACCGAACCGAAATGTCGCGAATGGCCACGACTCCCGAAGAGTTCTTCGACATCTTGCGGCAGCGTCACGCCGCCATCATGGAAGGTCGGCCCGAGCACCACCCTGGTTCGTTCAAAACGAAGGCAAATCGCGCCGGCACCACAGTCTTTGTCGCGCCCGATCTTGTTATGGGGACGCTACGCGAAGGCTTTCAACGCCTTGTCGATCTCGACACTGCGTGGGAACGCGCGGTGCTGTCGATGTTCTTGGTATCTGAAGTCCATCCGTTTGCCGATGGCAACGGCCGCGTCGCCCGCATCGCGATGAATGCCGAACTGGTAGCGGCACACCAGTCAAGAATGATCATCCCAACCGTCTTTCGCGAGGACTACCTCGGCGCCTTGCGCCGCCTCTCTCGTCAAGACGACCCTTCGGTGTTGATCAAGGCCCTCCGGTATGCACAGGAATGGACGTCTCGGATCGACTTCACCGACCTCGAGAGCGCAAAGGAGCAGATGGCGGCCACGCACGCTTTCGATAACGACGAAGGGGTGCACCTCCTTCTCCCCTCTAAGCGCCTCTTCGACGAGCCAAGCCCGATCGAGATCGATGAGCACTCAGAGCCTTCCGATAGCTCGGACGCTCAAGTGCGAGGTTACGTTCGAGAAAACGGAACAAAGGTGCGGCCACATCGGCGTCAGCCGCGACGTGCTGGTTAAATGCCGGCCCCGTTTGCGATTACGCCGAATACCAGTCGGCACGGCTAGAAGGAGCGCCTCCGAGATCCCCGATTCGGTTGGAGACGCGCGAGCACCGAACTCGAGCACCGAACAGCGACTTCTGCTGGAAAGTGATCGCGACTGAACGATGGATCCGGTTGCGAGCGCCCCGGGTCGGACGGCGACTGAACGATCGTGAGCCTCACAAGTCACCAGGGCGCCAGCCGCACGCGTAGGTGCCGATATGCGCTGCCGCCACGAGAATGACGGTCGTCGTTCTGGAGCGGCGTTCTGTGCTCGGTCGGGTGCCCGTGAACGCCGAATATGGTGAAGTCCCTGGGCCTTCGCCGGTCGAGCTTGAGGATCGTTCTGGCGCGACACGGACCCGGCGTGCCCGGACAACCGTGGCGTATTGCTCGGGGCCGGGCCACGATCACGATCAATTCCAGCGAGTGATTCGACCGGCTGGGCGCTCTGGGGGCGTGAGGTGGACTTTTGTGCACGGGTCAAGCATCCGTGGGCAGTTGTCGATACTCATGAGAGTCATGGGAATCACCGGCCAGCCTCCACACGATAACGAAAGCGCGCATGCCGAAGGGGGGTTGAGCTCCGGATCGGTATTTGACGGGCAGGGGCGCGGCCAGACGACAGACGTCGGTTGGCATCCAGGGGTGCGTTTCATCTTGGTTTTGGTCGTTGTGCTCCCGATCCTTGCTACCGGTGTCTTCACTGGATCCGGAGTGGCATCGGGCTGGTCGTTTCGCCAACATGCGCAGGTGGTGGCCAACGACGCCACCCAATTGCAGACCGTCGCGTCCGCCAGGGCGCAAATGAACCCTTTGTCGGTACCGCTCTTGACGCTGTCCTACGCCGCCCAGCTCGGCATCAGTGAACCCGTCCTCGACACCCTCTTCAAGTCGGCGGTCCCCTTTAGGGTTCAGCTGGCGCAGGAAACGGCGCGGATTGCCGGATTTCCGACATTCTCATCGACACCGACCCTTAGGGCGGACGTGGCGCAGCTGCAGGCCCTGATCCCGAAGGTGATGGCCAACACCGTCTCATACACCGCCGCCCATGCCTTCATGATCAAGATGTCGGCCGACATCGACGACATCTGGTACCGGGACTACAACCGCCTGCTGGCCGACATCTCGACGTGGCAGGCGCCGGGATCCTTCGTGGTACACGCCGCGGCGCTCCGCCAGGCCTACCAAGCTTTCCTCACCGGTGGCCACGAGGTCGATGGGGCCATCTATGTGCTCGAAGGGACCGGCCCGGCCGGTGCCAAGCAGGAACTGATCCAGGCCGCCGGTGAGTTCGACACCGCCACCTCGGAGTTTGCCGGCCACTTGAGCCCCCTAGCGCAAGCGGCCTGGAGTCGCCTCCAGCACAACCCCGCGGACCAGCACTTCGCGGGGACGATTCAGCAAGGGCTGACCGTCGCCCTCGACGGCTCGCCACCGCCGTTCTTCGGCAACCTGGCCTTCGCCGGCAGCTCCATGGCCCCGGGGCTTCATTATCTGGCCGACCTCAATACGCTGGTGATCGCAGCGTCGCAGGACCTTCACAACACCGCGCTGGCACTGGCATCGAGCGCCACGCACCGGCTCATCGGCGAGATCGTCTTCCTGGCCGTACTGATCCTCGTCAGTGTCGGCGGGGTCATCATCGCCGGTCGTGTGCTCACCCGTCCGCTCAAGCGACTGGCCGCCACCGCGGTTCAGGTCCACAGCGGTGATTTCGAGGTGGCGCCGCTACCCGAGACCGGCCCCAGGGAGGTGGTGACCACGACGGCGGCGTTCAACGATATGAGCTCCACCTTGAAGGCGGTGGAAACAACGGCCGTCGCCCTCGCCGACGAAGATCTCTCACACCTCGAGCAACTCAGCCCACTGCCCGGTCGGACAGGCCGCGCCCTACAAGCCTCGGTCGACGCACTCTCTCTGCGGATTCGCGAACGCGAGCTGCAACGTCAGCTGTTGCACGAAGCGGCCACGCACGACCAGTTGACCGGCCTGTTGAATCGCGCCGCGGTGCTCGATCATCTCGCCAACGACGTGAATCGGCGCAGGGAGGCGGGCGAAACGGTGGCGGTGTTGTTCATCGACATCGACGGCCTGAAGCCGCTCAACGACACCTATGGGCACGGGGTAGGCGACACGGCCATTTTGAACACCGGCCTGGCGCTGGTGGAAGCCACCGGCGAGTGCGACGTGGTCGGCCGTCTTGGAGGCGACGAATTCCTCGTCGTGCTGTGTCCCGAACACAGCTGCGATGGGGACGCAGCGGCAGAGAATATTCGCCACAGCGTGTCCCGACAATCGATTCGCGTGGATGACCGTGTCGTTCCTCTCGAGGCGAGCGTCGGTGTTGCCCTGACGCAGTGCGATTCGGGGACCGACCCGATGAAGTTGGTACGCCAGGCCGACGAGGCCATGTACGAAGCGAAGAGGGCGGCTCGCGCCGTTCGCGATCGAGCAGCCTCCTCCTTTGGCTAAGAGCGCGCGCCAATAGGTGGCTGATTCAGTCGCTCGAACGAACGTCGGAGCTACCTCGTTGCGACGAGCAATCCTGCTGGCGTGGGCTGATCGCCGGCGAGAATGGCGAGTGATTCTGCCACTGAGGAACGGAAGACCATCGACTCATTGCGATCGAGCTCGAGGACGGCGATGGCGGCGAACTTCTGCTTGATCTGACCCTGATCCCGAAGTGTGAGGACGGCCTGGGCGAGATCGATGCGTCGATCGGCCGAATCGATGGCGGACACCACCTTGTCCAGTGCCTCGTCGAATTCTTCGTCGTCATCGTCTCTCAGGGCGTTGATCGCTCGGTCCATGTCTGGCGTGATGATGCCGGGCAAGCGCACTTGGAGAGACGTGTCGATCTCGGGTAGGTAGAGCAGTTGGTCGAAGTAGGTGCGCAGCTCGATCTCGTCGGTTCCGTTGAGGTCTGCGATGGCGTCGTCGCCGAGATCTCGGGGCAACATCCCGCTGTCCACTGCCTCTTGAGTTCCATAACAGCACCGTTTGGCCTTGCTGCCGCTCCCGCACAGGCACGGTCCATTGCGTCTGATCTTGGCCATGACCACCTCCTCTGAGCCCATTGTCACCGCCGAGAACTCGTGAGAGGTGGACCACCCATGACCAGGAAAAAGGTCCACCGGTCGTTGTGTCGGACCGGACATGATCCGGCTGTGTTCAACCAACCCAACGAACCAGTGGAGGTTCCATGCTTGCACTCGAGCCGACCGTCGTCGACGCTATCTGGCAGTCCTTTGCCGCCTACCTGCCCAAACGTGGTGAAAGCACCCACCCCCTAGGTC
>PLHF01000097.1 GCA_003138855.1 Acidimicrobiaceae bacterium
CCCGTCGGAGGCCACCAGCCAGCAGCCCGTTCCGCTCGGCGTGGCCGCCATCCCCACCACCGGGCGGTTGAGGCGCTGCGCTCCGGTCGAACCGAAGAACGACGCGTCTCCGAAGGCGAAGACCCCCCCGTCTGCAGCCGCCATCCAGTAGCCGTGGCCGCTCGGCGTGGCCGTCATGGCTACCACTGGTGCGACCAGCCCGCCGGCGGGGGCCGATCCGTAGCTTCCGGCGGTCCCGAAGGCGACAGGCTGGCCGGCCACCACGCCCGCCGAGGCCGCGGCGGAGGTGGTGGGGACGAGCAGCAGGGGGGCGCAGCCGACGACCGCGGCCACGATCACCCCCACCAGGGCCGGGCCGATGCGCCTGTCGCCGGGTCTTCCGCCCCTCATGTCGAACCTCCCGCGGACAGCAAACCTGCACGTCAGATTCGACTTCCTCCGCCGAAGGCGATTCAAGCACAGGCCGCATCGGCCGACACGGAGAGGTCACCGGGTCGGACCGGGCCATCCCCTCCATGCCGGGAGGTCGATCCCCGGACGTGGCCGCAGGCCATACGAGGCGCGTACGCAACGCAGGTACGCTCGGCGCGATGGATGAACGTGGAGGACAAGGCCACGGCGGAACGGGCGAGGGGGGCGAGCCGCTCCATCGGGCGTTGGGCCTCACCGATGGCGAGCGCGACGAGGTCGAGGCCATCCTCGGCCGCCCCCCCAACCACCTCGAGCTTGCCCTGTTCGCGGTCATGTGGAGCGAGCACTGCTCGTACAAGTCGTCGCGGGTCCACCTCAAGCGCCTGCCCACCGAGGGCCCCCACGTGCTGGTCGGGCCCGGCGAAAATGCCGGGGTCATCGATGCCGGTGACGGGATCGCGGTGGCCATCCGCATCGAGAGCCACAACCACCCCTCGGCCATCGAGCCCTACCAGGGCGCGGCCACCGGGGTGGGGGGGATCCTGCGGGACATCTTCACCATGGGGGCCCGGCCCATCGCGGTGATGGACCCGTTGTTCTTCGGCGATCCGCGTGACGTCCGCCAGCAGTGGCTGATCGAAGGGGTGGTGTCCGGCATCTCCGGGTACGGGAACTCGGTGGGCGTGCCCACGGTGGGGGGCGAGCTCACCTTCAACTCCTGTTACGCCCAGAACCCGCTCGTCAACGTGTTGTGCATGGGGGTGCTGCCCACCGAGCGCCTGGTGCTCGGCCAGGCGTCGGGAGCAGGGAACCTGGCGGTGCTGCTCGGCTCCTCCACCGGCCGGGACGGGATCGGCGGGGTCAGCGTGCTGGCGTCCGCCGGGTTCGGGGGGGAGAGCGCAGAGGAGGAGGCGGCCAAGCGGCCCAGTGTCCAGGTCGGCGACCCCTACGAGGAGAAGCGGCTCATCGAGGCCTGCCTGGAGCTGCTCGACGCCAAGCTGGTCGTGGGCATCCAGGACCTGGGCGGTGCCGGCCTGGTGTGCGCCACCTCGGAGACCGCCGCCCGGGGCGGCGTGGGGATGGACGTCGACGTGTCGGCAGTGCCCCGGCGCGAGCCGGGGATGGTCGACTACGAGGTGATGACCTCCGAGAGCCAGGAGCGGATGCTGGCCATCGTCACCCCCGGGGACCTGGCCCGGGTCGAAGAAGTGTGCCGCCGGTGGGAGGTGCGCTCGGCGGTGGTGGGCAAGGTGACCGAGCCCCCGGCCGACGGCCCGGGGCGACTCCGGATCCTGGACGGCTTCGACGGGGACGTGCTGGGCGACGTGCCGGCAGCGGCCCTCAGCGAGGAGGCGCCCCTCTACCACCGGCCGATGGCCCGGCCGGCCGACCACGAGGCCCGTGCCGCGGACGACCCCGGCGCGCTTCGGGCGCCTGTCGACTGTGGCCAGGACGTCCTGGCGCTGCTGTCGGATCCCTCGTGGGTCTACCGGCAGTACGACCACCAGCTCTTCCTCAACACGGCCGAAGGGCCGGGAGGGGATGCCGCCGTCCTCCGCCTGGCTGCGCCGGGTCTGCCCCCCTCGGAGCGGGGCCTGGCCCTCACCACCGACTCCAACCCGACCTGGTGCGCCATCGATCCGCGCGCCGGCACGGCGGCCACGGTGGCCGAGGCCGCACTCAACATCGCCTGCGCCGGGGCCACCCCCAAGGCGGTGGTCAACTGCCTCAACTTCGGAAACCCCGAGCACCCCGAGGTGATGTGGCAGCTGTCCGAGGCCATCGACGGCATGAGCGAGGCCTGCCTGGCCCTGGGCCTCCCGGTCATCGGGGGGAACGTCAGCCTCTACAACGAGAGTTTCGGTGTCGACATCGATCCGACCCCGGTCATCGGCGCCCTCGGGCTGATCGAGGTACTGGCCGCCCGTCCTCCCGGGGTCACCCTGGTCGACGGTGGCGCGCTGGTGCTGCTCGATGCCGGCGTGGGCGCCTCGGGCAGTCGCCGGCACCCGCCCTCGCTCGGAGGGTCGCGCTGGGCGACCGAGTGCCGCGGCCACCGAAACGGGACACTGTCGCCGCTGGACCTCGACGGCCACGGGCGCCTGGTCGGGTTCGTGGCCGCGCTGGTCGCCGAAGCCGTGGCCGGTGGAGGCGGCCTGGTGGACGGCATCCACGACGTGTCGGGAGGAGGCCTCGGGGTGACCTTGGCCGAGCTTTCGGTGCGCTCGGGCGTCGGCCTGCAGGTCAGCGGGATCGGCGACCACCACGAGCTCTTCACCGAGGCACCGTCCCGCGTGGTGGTGTGCACCACCGAGCGGACCGAGCTGGTCTCCCGCGCCGCCGAGGCCGGTGTCGGGTTCCGAGTGCTCGGCACCACCGGAGGGGACCGGATCGTCGTCGACGGCCTGGTCGACCTGGGCGTGGCCGAGGCCACCGAGTCGTGGCGCAGCCGGCTCCCGTCGCTCCTCGACGGGCTGGCTCCCGCGTCGACCCTCTGACACCAGCGTCGACCCCCCGACCGCAGCCGCGGTCCGACCGGGTCAGCCGCCGGGCCGGCGGGCCTCGAGCTCGGCCAGCACGCTGTCGGGCACTTTGAGGTCTCCCTGGCCGGTACCCACCCGGAGGTCGGGCTTGATGGTCCCGTGGTAGTCCGAGCCGCCCGTCGCCACCAGGTCGAATCGCCGGGCCAGGTTGCCCAGCTCCTGGCGCTGGCGGGGGGAGTAGCGGCCGTAGGTGGCCTCGATGCCGGCGAACCCGGCCCCGGCCAGCTCGCCGACCAGTCGGGCCAGTTCGGGCCCCTCGAGCCCCGTGCTGTAGGGGTGGGCGAGGACCGCCACGCCTCCCGATGCCCGGGCCAGCCGGGCGACATCCGGACCGGAAAGGCGCGCCTTGGGGACGTAGGCGGGGCCGCCGTTGGCCAGGTAGCGGTCGAATGCGTCCTCGACCGATGCGGCGGCGCCGACGGCCACCATGGCGGCGGCGAAGTGCGGCCGTCCGACGCCCGACTCGGTGCCGGCCTCGGCCACCGCCATGTCGTAGGTGACCGGCACGCCGAGGGCGGCCAGCCGCTCGGCGAGCGCGAGGTTGCGCTCGTGGCGGTCGTTCCGCAGGCGGCCCAGCTCCTCGACGAGCGGGCCGCCGTCGTCCTCCACGAAGTAGACGAGCACGTGCACGCCGCCGACCGCCACCGGGTGGCACGAGATCTCGCAACCGGGGACGAACCTGATCCCGAGCTGTTCGGCCCGGTCGCGGGCCTCACCGGTCCCGGCCAGGGAGTCGTGGTCGGTGAGGGCCACCGCACTGCACCCGGCCTCGGCGGCCAGCTCCACGATGCGCTCGGGGGGGTCGGTGCCGTCCGACACGGAGGAGTGGGTGTGGAGGTCGATCATCGCCGGTGACGCTATCGGGCGCCCCGGGCATGTGCTCCGCACCCGGGCTCGACGGACATTCGGCCGTCGGCACTAGGATGGCAGTGAGCGGTCCGGGTCCTTGCAGGCTCGTCCGCGCCGACAAGCCCGACGACCCCCGGTGTGTGCGGTGACCAACGGATGATGGAGGCCAAGGAAGCGTGCGGAGTCTTCGGGGTCTATGCCCCGGGGCGATCGGTCGCACATCTGGTCTTCGATGGCCTCTATGCCCTCCAGCACCGGGGCCAGGAGTCGGCCGGCATGGCCGTCAGCGACGGCGACGCCATCACGGTGATGAAGGACATGGGCCTGGTCACCACGGTGTTCGACGAGCGCAAGCTCTCCGGCCTCCGGGGCCACCTGGCCATCGGCCACACCCGGTACTCGACGGCCGGCTCCAGCGACTGGATCCATGCCCAGCCGGTCTTCCGCGGCGTGGGGCGGGCCGGGTTCGCGCTGGGCCACAACGGGAACCTGACCAACACCGCGGAGCTGGGTGAGTCGGCCGGCATGCTCCCCGGGCTGGTCTCCTCGGACAGCGACCTGGTGGCCGAGCTGCTAGGCCAGGCTTTCCCTCCCGACCTCCCCGAACGGACCCGTGCCGAGCACGTCGACGACCTGGAGCGAGCGCTGCTCTCGGTGCTGCCCGCGGTGGAAGGGGCGTTCTCCTTCGTGCTCCTCGACGCCGACCGGCTGATCGGCGTCCGCGACCCCAACGGCTTCCGCCCGTTGTGTCTGGGCCGGCTCGAGGCCACCGACGAGTTCGAGATGGGCTGGGTCCTGGCCTCGGAGTCGCCGGCGCTCGACGTGATCGGCGCCACCTTCATCCGTGAGCTCGAGCCCGGCGAGATGGTGGTGATCGACGGCAAGGAGGTGCGCTCCGAGCGTCCCTTCCCGGTGGAGCGCCTCGACCCCAAGCTCTGCATCTTCGAGTTCGTCTACTTCGCCCGGCCCGACACGACCCTCTACGGGAACGAGGTGCACGGCGCCCGCCGGAGAATGGGCCAGCTGCTGGCCACCCAGGCGCCGATCGCCGGCGACCTGGTGATGGGCGTCCCCGACTCGGGCGTGCCGGCCGCCGAGGGCTATGCGGTGGCCTCGGGGATCCCCTACGGCCAGGGTCTGGTGAAGAACCGGTACATCGGGCGCACCTTCATCGCCCCGACCCAGGCCGAGCGGGCCAACGGGGTGCGCCGGAAGCTCAACCCCCTGCGGGAGAACATCGCCGGCAAGCGGGTCATCGTGGTCGACGACTCGATCGTCCGGGGCACGACCACCCGGGCCATGGTGGTCATGCTGCGGGAGGCCGGGGCCACCGAGGTGCATCTGCGCATCTCCTCGCCGCCGTTCAAGTGGCCCTGCTACTACGGCATCGACACCCCCGACCGCACCGAGCTGCTGGCGTCGATCAAGACCCTCGAGGAGATCGTCGAGTTCCTCAATGTCGACTCGCTGGAGTACCTGACCCTCGAGCACCTGGTGCGGGCCATCGATGCCCCCGGTGCCGGGTTTTGCGACGCCTGCCTCACCGGGAGCTACCCGGTGCCGGTGCCCGTCGTCGTCGACATCGCCGCCCGGCCCGCGCTGAGCGGCGCCTCTCGCGGGGCCCAGGGGTGACCGGGCTGGGTTCGGACGCACCACCCCCTCCCCCCGATCCCGCTTCCCCCTCCGACCCGGTCACCTACGCGTCGGCCGGCGTCGACATCGATGCCGGCGAGCGGGCGGTCGACCTGATCCGCCCCATGGTGGCGTCCACCCTGCGCCCCGAGGTGCTCGGCGGGTTGGGCGATTTTGGCGGACTGTTCGCGTTTGGTGCCGACCGCTACCGGCAACCGGTGCTGGTGGCCTCCACCGACGGGGTGGGCACGAAGGCGGCGGTGGCCCAGGTCCTCGGTCGGCTCGACACCATCGGCATCGACCTGGTGGCCATGTGCGTGGACGACCTGGTCTGCCAGGGTGCCGAACCGCTGTTCGTCCTGGACTACATCTCGACCGGCAGCGTGGAGCCGTCCCAGATGGCCGAGCTGGTGTCGGGCGTGGCCGAAGGGTGCCGCCAGGTGGGTGCCACCCTGCTCGGCGGCGAGATGGCGGAGCACGCGGGGATCATGAAGCCGGGCGAGTTCGACCTGGTGGGGTTCGCGGTCGGGGTAGTCGAGCGCGACGGGATCCTCGGGTCCTCCCGGGTGGGTGCCGGCGATGTGCTGATCGGCCTGCCCTCGCCCGGACTGCGGTCCAACGGCTACACCCTCGCCCGCCACGTGCTGCTCGAGCGGGCAGGCCTCCCGTTCGACGGCCCGGCCTGGCCGGGTGCGACGACCACGCTGGCCGACGAGCTGATCCGGCCGTCGGTGATCTACACCCCGGCGGTGCGCGCCGCCATTGCCGCCGCCGAGGTCCACGCCGCCGCCCACATCACCGGGGGCGGGTTCGAGGGCAACATCCCCCGTGCCCTGCCCGACGGCACGCGGGCGGTTCTCGAGCGCGGTTCGTGGGAGGTCCCCGCCCTCTTCGGGGAGATCCGGCGCCTGGGCCGCGTGTCCGACGAGGAGATGGCCCGGGTGTTCAACCTGGGGTTGGGCATGGTCCTGGTGGTCGGCGCGGCCAGTGCCGGTGACGCACTCGAGGCCCTGGGGACAGCGGGCCTGGCCCCGGTGATCGTCGGCCGGGTGGAGGAGGGCGAACCCGGCGTGGAGTTGGTCGGCCCAGGCTTCTGGCCCGGCACCGACGGTGGGCCGGACCAGGAGCGATGAGCGGCTCACTCCCCCCGACCGAATTCGAGCTCCTCCGCACCCATCTGCTGGAGCATTCGGTCAGGCGCGGCGACTTCGTGCTCAAGTCGGGGCGCACCAGCAGCTGGTTCATCGACTCGAAGCAGACGGTGTGCCGGCCCGAGGCCATGCTGCTGGTGGCCAACGGGGTGCTCTCGGTCATCCCCGACGATGCCACCGCCATCGGCGGCCTGACCATGGGGGCCGACCCGGTGGCCTTCGTCACCGCCGGGGTGGCGGCAGCATCGGGGCGCATGCTGAAGGCGTTCAGCGTCCGCAAGGAGGCCAAGGACCACGGCGGGGGTGGGCGCATCGCCGGTGCGCTCGACCCCGGTGACCGGGTGGTGGTGACCGAGGACACCGTCACCCGGGGGACCTCGCTCCTCGAGGCTGCCCACGCGGTGGTCGAGGCCGGCGCCGTCCCCGTCCTGCTGGTGGCCATCGTGGACCGGGGCGGAACGGCCGGTGCGCTGGCTGCTGCCGAGGGCATCCCCTTCCGTGCCCTGTTGACGGCGCCCGACCTCGGGTTCGACTACGAAGGCGCCTGACCGGCACCCCCGGTCACGATCCCGGGCGGGCCTCCGGGTCCTCCGTCGTCCCGCCGCCGGCCGCCGAGGCGCCGTCGGCCAGCACCAGGTAGATCTTGCGCCTGGTGTCGGTGAGGATCTCGCCCACCGCCTTGATCTGCTGCTCGCTTCCGGCCCGGCCCACCTGCATGATGGCCGCACCGACCTCGAACATCAGGCCGCGGAGGTCGACCAGTGAGCGGTCCGCACCCCGGGCCGCGTCCTCCCACGGTGCCGGTCCGTCGCCGGCGGCGTCCGCCTCGGCCCGGCCGTCGTCGGTCAGGCTGAACACCCGGCGTCCCTCCGACTTGTCGGCGGTCACCAGCCCCTGGTCCTCGAGGGCCTGAAGGGTGGGGTAGACCGAGCCGGGGCTGGGCCGCCACACCCCGCTGCTCCGCTCGGTGAGCTCGGTGATGATCTGGTAGCCGTGCATCGGCTCCTCTGCCAGCAGGGCGATGGTCGCCGCCCGCACGTCGCCGCGCCCCACCTTGGGTCCGCGCCCGAACATCGGGCCGCCGAATCCCGGGCCGAAGCCCCCGTGCCGGCCGAAGCCGTCCTGTCGGCCGCGCCCCCTCCCGCGTCCGCTGCCCCGGGATCCGGTGGCGCCGCCGAAGCGGTCGCCCCGACCGGGGGAACCCGAGCCGAAGCGGGTGGCTTGTGTGTCGTCGTGTCTCTTGTGTCCGTGCATCAGATGAATCTCCTTGTGTCGTGTGTCGGGATCGGTCGGACGACCGCCCCATGGCTTGCGAAGCTGTCTATCGAGACTGCTCACGTGCAATCACGATATATCGCAATACTCACGATGTCAAGGGTTCTCGCCGAGGTGTGGTTGTTCCCGGCGCCGCCCGGCCCGCCGCTGCCTTGAAGGTGGCGACGCTCCGCCGGGTCGTCTCCTCGGGGGAGAAGCCTCCCGGGGGAGCGGGAAGGCCTGCCCCGACGGGCATCATCCCCGGTCGGCCGAGCCGAGCGGGACGGTCACCAGGGCTTCGTAGATGGACCCGCCCGACCCGGGCCTCGTTGCATAGAGCACCACCTCGGTGACCTCGAACCGGGCGGCCACCGGCGTGCCGGCCAGGGCGCCCGGCCCGCGCGCCCGCCCCCTGGTCCGGGCGAGGGTGAGATGGCCGGCGAAGGCGGACTCATCGGCCGGACCCCAGGGAGCCGTGACATCGTGCACCGCGCGGGCCAGTCCGTCGAGCCCGTCCACTGGGACCTGCAGGACGCGGCCGCCGGGGAACCACGCCGTGGCCGGCCCGAGGCGGGCCTCCACCGCACCACCGCCGGGGCGGTCGGTGATGCCTGCCAGGGCGGCCACCACAGCGGCCGGGTCGTCCACCTGGCCGAGGAACCGCAGCGTCACGTGCCACTGGGCCGGTTCCGTCCACCGCAGGACCGCCAGGCCGGGACGGGCAAGCGACCGGAGGAGCCCGACGACCGGCTCGGGCGGGTCCACCGCCACGAAGAGGCGCATCCGACCAGTGTGCACCCTGCGCTCGTCCTGCAGGCTGCCGACGAAGCCGTCGAGTTGGTCACCGGAGGTGGGGACGGGTGGCGATCCCCGATGAGAAGATGGATCGGTGGAGTTCCCCGAGGAGCCGGCGCCGAGTCCCGAGGAGATCGGTCTCGCCGTCGGGTCTGGCGAGCGATCGGGCCACAGGCGAGTATCGGAACGTTCGTGACCGCAGGAGACGCTCCCGCAGGCTCCGTTGCGGTCACGTCGACAGGTCCGACATGGCGGCGTCGCGTTGCATTCTGGTTCTCCCCGGCAGACCAGCCCCGGTGGGCTCGCCCGATGCTCTTGGCCGTCGCCCTGGTGTCTGCGGTCCTGTATGCGTGGCGAGCCGGCACCTACCTCGAGGGGTACTACGCCGCCGCGGTGCGAAGCATGTCGATGAGTTGGCACAACTTCTTCTTTGCCGCCTTCGACCCGGCGGGAACGGTGACCCTGGACAAGCTGCCGGGAGCGTTCTGGATTCAGGCTCTCTCCGTCCGGATGTTCGGTCTCCACACGTGGGCCATCGTCCTGCCCCAGGTGGTCGAAGGCGTGCTCTCGGTTCTCGTTCTGTACCGGATCGTCCGCCGGTTGTGCGGTCCGGTCGCCGGCCTCCTCGCCGCCATCGTCCTTGCGCTCTCGCCGGCAACGGTGGCCCTCAACCGGGGCAACATCTCCGACAGCCTCATGGTCCTGCTCCTCTTGCTGGCTGCCGACTCGGCGGTTGTCGCCGTGACGGCGGGCCGGTGGTCGAGCACCCTCCTCGTAGGGTTCTGGGTCGGCCTTGCGTTCCAGGCGAAGATGGTCGAGGCGTGGATCGTCCTCCCCGCGCTCGCGCTCGTCTACCTCGTTGCTGCGGCAGGGACCCGGCGGCGCAAGCTGGTGCGCATCGGCGCGATGGGCATCGCTGCTGCGGTGGTGTCGTTGAGTTGGATGACAGTGGTGACGCTGACCCCCGCCTCGACGCGCCCGTACGTTGACGGAAGCCAGAACAACTCGCTCTTCCAGCAGGTCTTCGTCTACAACGGTGTTGGACGCCTCGACCAGGCGTCCCCCAACCAGCTGCTCACCCGGTCCATCGGCATCAGAATCCCGAACCCACCCCCTGCTGCATGGGATCGGCTGCTCACCGGCTCGTTCGGGAGGGACATCGGATGGCTGCTCCCGGCCGCCCTCGTCGCTCTCGTCGCCGGTCTCGCCGAGACCTGGCGGAATCCGAGGGGCGACACCACGCGGGCGGGCTTCGTGTTGTGGGGGACCTGGTTGTTCGCGCTTGGCGGCACCTTCAGCTTCAGCTCGAGCATCAACTCCTACTACACGGCAGCTCTCTCGCCACCGATCGCCGGGTTGATCGCCTCCGGGTCGGTGCTGGCCTGGAGGAGGCGCCACTCGATCGGGGTCCGAACTGCCGTGGTGGCAACCGTTCTGCTCTCCGTCACCTATGCGGCGTGGCTCCTGCCGGTGACCGGAACGGGCCTGCCCGGATGGTTGGCACCCGGAGTGCTCGCACTCGGAGCCGCCGCCGGCGTTGCCCTGGCCATCTCGTGGTGGAGCGCTGCGCCCACTCGACTCCTCCCGACGAGCCTCGCCGCCGCGCTGGTAGCGGTTCTGCTCGTCCCGACAGTGGCCTCGGCCTCGATTGCCGCCGATCGCCTGGGCCCGTTTGACACCCCGTTCCAACCGGTTGCGGTCACCTACGGGGTCCGTGCGTTCTTCGGGGTGACGTCCGCCACGGCAAAGCTGCTACCCCGTCTGGAACAGGCACGCCGAGGAGCGCCCTACCTCATGGCCACCGAAACATCCGCGCTGGCCGCCCCGTTCATCTTCGTGAGCGGGCAGGAGGTGCTGCCCATCGGGGGCTACACCGGCACCATCCCGGAGCCCTCGATCACCACCATCAGGTCGATGATCCGTGCCGGCGAGTTCCACCTGGTCCTGCAGTCGCCCTCGACGACCGACCCGCGTCTCGTCTGGATAGCGCGGCACTGCATCTCGGTCGCCCAGCCGACGGGCGACGACGTTCCGACCACGACGCGCTACGCCATCTACTACTGCCTGCCCACGTCCTGACGGTCGGGCACACCCGATGCACCGGAGCCCTCGGCCGGGTCCTTGCCGGCAGGCGGCTTGACCTGGGCCATCGACCAGCTGCCACCGCTCTGACCGGGGAGTTCTCTGGTGGTCGGGACCGGCGTCGATCCGGTGACCTCACGCTTTTCAGGCGCGCGCTCTACCAACTGAGCTACCCGACCTCGCCTCGGCGAACCGAGGTGGCGGACCTGACGGGATTTGAACCCGCGACCTCCGGCTTGACAGGCCGGCGTGCACTCCAAACTGCACCACAGGTCCCCAACCAGCAACAATGCGCTGGGGCATACGGCACCCCCAACGGGATTCGAACCCGTGTTACCGCCTTGAAAGGGCGGCGTCCTAGGCCGCTAGACGATGGGGGCTCAAACCCGATCAGGGCTTTTGGAGATTAGCAGAGGGATCACAGTGCCCCATCGGGCCGACCCCGCTCCGGCAGTTCGGCGGCGAGAACCTCGATGATCAGGTACTGGAGCTCGCCCAAGAACTCGTAGAGGCCGTACTCCGCCGCGGCCAGGTCCTCGGGGTCGGGCGGCACCATGTCCTCGCTGACGTCCAGGCGGGTCCCGAACACCAGGCGCAACGACCCGACCGCCGCCAACCAGTCGTTGAGCTCCTCCTCGCTCAGGGTGTCCGCATCCGCGGTGGCCGCCAGCACGTCGAGTGCCTTGCGATGATGGTTGACCAGCGCCGTGTCGACCAGCTCCCGGTACTCCTGCTCGGCCTGCTCGAACGCCGCTCCGGGATAGGCCGGCGGGAAGAGCCTCCGAGTGGTCGGGTCGCGTGCCTCGAGGGCGACGGGCAGCTGTTGGGCCAGGTTGGCGAGGACGGCCCGGACATTGGGATCGAGTCGGATGGCGTAGCGGCCGTCTCGTCGCCGACGGATGGGGGAGCTCAACTCGACTGTTCCATGGTGGCCCACAGGCCGTGCTCCTGGAGCCGGTAGACATCGAGCTCGGCCCGCTCGCGGGTTCCCGAGGAAACCACCGCCCGCCCCTTGTGGTGGACGTCCAGCATCAGCTTGGTCGCCTTCTCCTTCGAGTAGCCGAAGAGCTTCTGAAAGACGAAGGTGACGAACGACATCAGATTGATCGGGTCGTTCCACACGATGACCAGCCATGGGGTGTCCGTGCCGGGCGACTCGTCGAGCGACGGGCGCTCGGCCTCCACCGGGGCGGTCTGGGCCTGGCGGGCCCCGATGGCGGTCGACGGCCCGACCTTCATGCCGGCTCCCGCACCACGCTCGGGTCGTCGTCGAACCGAACGTCCGCCACCGCCACCGCCATTGCACTGCCGGGACCCACCGCGTCTGCATCGTCGGGCGGGTGCGAGGACAGCGAGTTGTGGAACCAGAGGGCGACCGACCACACCACGGTGGCGCCGACCACGTGGAACCCGACCAGCGCCGCCGGGAGGTGGGTGAAGTACTGGGTGTAGCCGATGAGTCCCTGGGCGACCATGACGGCGAGGACGGTGAGCCCGGCGTTTTGGACGCGTGCCGGAGCGTTGGTGCGCCAGAGCACCCACAGCAGTGCCAGCAGCAGCAGGCCGGTGGCCCACACGATCTCGGCGTGGATGCGGGCCATGTCGCTCAGGGGGAGGGGGATGCGCTTGGCGCCGGGTCCGCCGGCATGGGGTCCCGTGCCGGTGGTGGCCGCCCCGGCGCTGATGGCGATCGTCAGCAGCACCAGCAGTGCCCGGGTCATCCACAGGGCGCCGCGGGTGACCTGCAGGGTTCCCCGCCCCGGGCCGTGCACGGCCCGGAGGGTGAGGACCACAGCCACGGCGAGGAGGGCGATGCCGATCAGGAAGTGAACCATCACCACATAGGGGTTGAGGTGGCTGTAGACGACGAAGGCCCCGAGCACCGCCTCGCCGACGACCCCGAGGACGAGGCCACCGGACAGCCACCGGAGGTCCCGGCGGGCAGGCCGGCGCAGGAACGAGGCGACGGCGGTGACCCCACAGGCGATGACCAGCACCACCACGACCATCCGGTTGCCGAACTCGAGCAGCGCATGCAGGCTCAGCGGTGGCGTGAGGTGGTCACGGGAGCAGGTCGGCCAGTCGGGGCAGCCCAGGCCCGAGCCGGAAAGCCGGACGGCCGCCCCCGTCGCCACGTTGATCATGACGGTGACCAGCGTGAACCGGCAGAGGAAGAGGAACGGGCGAGGGCCGATACGCAGGGAGGTCACCGTCTCCGTATGGTATCCCCCCGAGCGATCGGGGGGCCTCCTGGAGGCCGAGGCTGTGCTCGGGCGCCGCGTCCGCACTATTGTGCTCGCAATGGCGATTTCGGCAGTGGCCCTTCCGGGCCGTCTCTCCCTCAGTTCGCGCCTCGGCGCCTATGTGGCGTTGACCAAGCCGCGGATCATCGAACTGCTGCTGATCACGACCCTGCCCACCATGATCGTGGCCCAGCGGGGCCTGCCCCCGGTGTGGCTCATGCTGGCCACGCTGCTCGGCGGGGCACTGGCCGCCGGCGGCGCGAACGCCATCAACATGTTCGTGGACCGGGATATCGACAAGCTGATGCACCGGACCCGCAAGCGGCCGCTGGTGACCGGGGCCGTCGCCCCCCGCAACGCACTGATCTTCGCCGTCAGCCTCGAAGTGGTGGCCTTCGTCGAGCTGTGGGCGTGGGTCAACCTGCTCTCCGCCGTGTTGGCCATCTCGGCCACCCTCTTCTACGTATTCGTCTACACCCTGTGGCTCAAGCGCACCAGTAGCCAGAACATCGTCATCGGCGGCGCCGCCGGAGCGGTCCCCGTGCTGGTGGGGTGGGCTGCGGTGACCGACAGCCTGTCGTGGACGCCGATCGTGATGTTCGCCATCATCTTCGTGTGGACGCCGCCCCACTTCTGGGCACTGGCGGTCAAGTACAAAGAGGACTACCAGGCTGCCCACATCCCCATGCTGCCGGCGGTCGCCTCCTTCAAGCGGACGGCCCAGGAGATCCTGGTCTACAGCGTGATCCTGGTCGGTGTGTCGCTGCTGCTGGCCTGGGTCGCCTCACTGGGCCTGGTCTACGTGGTCTCGGCAAGTGCCCTCGGCCTGGGGTTCATCGGCCTGGCCGTGCGCCTGTGGCGGCGAGCCACCCCCAAAGCGGCGATGCAGCTGTTCAGCTACTCGATCACCTATCTGACCCTGCTCTTCGTATGCATGGCGGTCGACGTCTTCACCAAGCATTGACCGAGGCCGGCACCGCGGCCGCGAACGCTCCGCCCCCGGAGTCGCCGCCGACGCCGCCGGCTGCGGTCCGCAGACCGCCGAGGCGCCTGCGCTCCCTGGCCATCGGCGTGATCATTGCCGCCGCACTGGCCGCCTTCCTTTTCTTGGTGCTCGGCACCGGCTCGAAGCCCGACTCGAGCTCCGGACCCGTGGTCGGGGTCGGCAGCGTGGCACCGGACTTCACCCTTCCCGCGCTCCTCGGCGGGGCACCGGTCAACCTCGATGCGCTGGGCAAGGACCGCAACCGGCCGGTGGTGCTCAACTTCTTCGCCTCGTGGTGCACCCCCTGCCAGAAGGAGACGCCCCTCCTGGCCCAGACGGCAAAGGCGGAGCAGGCCAAGGGCTCGACCGTCCAGTTCGTAGGGGTGGACGTGGCCGACCAGCCCTCCAACGCCGTCCCCTTCGTGCAGCAGTCGGGGATCATCTACCCGGTGGGCGCCGACACCACCCTGCAGGTGACCTCGACCCTCTACGGGCTCGACGGCCAGCCCAACACCTTCTTCATCGACGCGTCCGGGACCGTGGTCGGGCACGTCATCGGTGCGTTGACCCAGCCGCAGCTCGACCAGTGGCTGCACAGGCTGGCCGGGGCCTCCGGGTAGCTCCGGGTCGGGCGCCGGGGCGCCCTGCCGTCGGCGACCGGCCTACTCCCATCGGAAGGTCAACCCGGCGAGTACGGGCATGGCCACCGCCCAGACCACGAGCACGATCCAGTCCCGGGTGGAAACCGGGGTGCCGTTTCCGAGGGCGCCGTGGAGAGCGTCGGCCAGGGCGGATGCAGGCAGCACCTTGGCGATCCCCTCCAACCAGCCCGGGAGCTTGCCCAAGGGGATGAGCATGCCGCCGAGCAGCAGGAGGATCACGAACAGGGCGTTGACCACGGCCAGGTTCACCAGGGGCTTGAGGGTGCCGGCCAAAGCGAGGCCGATGCCGCCGAAGGCGACGGTCCCGAGGACCATGGCGAGGACGGCGGCGGCGACCAGGGCGCCGCCGGCCCCCCCCGGGTTCCACCCGAGGGCGTATCCCACGGCGACCAGCACCACCGCCTGGAGGAGCTCGACGGCGATGACGGCGATGATCTTTGCGGTCAGCAGGCGGGGTCGGCCCAGCGGGGTGGAGCCCAGCCGTTTGAGGACGCCGTAGCCGCGCTCGAAACCGGTGCCGATGCCGAGGGCGGTCATCGCCGTCGACATGATGGCCAGGGCCAGGATGCCCGGAACGAGGAAGTCGACCGGGTGGTCGGTGCCGGTGGGCAGCACGTGCACCGCCGAGAAGAACAGCAGGAACACCACCGGGATGCCCAAGGTAAGGAAGACGGTCTCCCCGTTGGTGAAGATCATGGTCACCTCGGCCCGCAACTGGGCCACGAGCGGCCGCATCAGCGCGAACCCCGGGACCGGAGGCCGTGGGAGCCCCGCCCGGCTCGGCCGTCGGGAGCCCCTGGCGCCCCTGGGTCGGCCGCCTCCCGCGAGCCGGTGATGGCCAGATAGGCCTCCTCGAGGGACTGGCCGGTGCGCAGGTCGCCCAGGGCCAGGTCCCGCTCGGCGAGCCAGCCGGCAAGCGTGGCCACCACCGCAGGAGTGGCCGCGCCCGGCGGCGGCTGCAGGCGGTAGAAGCCGGGCCGCTCCTCTTCCAGTGTGGCGCCCGCGCCGAGGGTGGTGGCCAGGTCGGCGGTGTCGATCAGCGGCTCGGTGGAGAAGCGGATGGAGCCGTCGGCGGTGCCCGAGGCCAGGGCGGCAGGCGTGCCGTCGGCCAGCATCCGCCCGTGGTCGATGATCACCACCCTGTCGGCCAGCCGCTCGGCCTCGGCCAGCTCGTGGGTGGTCAGGATGACGCAGATGCCGCGGTCGGCCAGGTCGGCGATGATGGAGCGCACGGCGATCCGACCCTCCGGGTCCACCCCGGCGGTGGGCTCGTCGAGGAAGAGCACCTCGGGCTTCCCCACCAGGGCCAGGGCCAGGGCCAGGCGCTGCTGCTCGCCCCCCGACAGGCGGCGCCACGGGGTGCGGCGGACGGCGGAGAGGCCGACCAGGTCGAGCAAATGGTCGGGGTCCTCGGCGTCGTGGTAGTAGCTGGCGAAGAGGTGGAGGACCTGTGCCGATCCCAGCATCGGGTAGACGCCGCCCTTCTGGAGCATGACGCCGATGCGGGGCACCAGCGCGGTGTGGTCGCGGCGCGGGTCGAGGTCGAGGACCCGCACCGAGCCGCTCGACACCGGGCGGTAGCCCTCGAGTGCCTCGACGGTGCTGGTCTTTCCCGCACCGTTGGGCCCGAGCAGCGCCACCACCTGGCCGGCACGGCCCTCGAAGGAGAGCCGGTCGACGGCCAGGGTGTCGCCGTAGCGGATCACCACCCCGTCACAGGACACCGCCGGGGTCGACGTCCGTCGCCCACCGCCGGTCGCCGGCCGGGCGGATCCGTTCTCCGGGGCGGGGGTGTCGGTCGGATCGATGGCGTCATCCACGGGAGGTCACGCTACCGTTGTGCCCGTCATGATCGATATTCGCTTGGTGAGAGACGACATCGGTTCGGTGAAGGCCGCCCTCGCCCGGCGGGGGGTGGACCCGGCGGACATCGACCGTCTGGCGGCAATGGACACCGCCGCCCGTGCCGCCGTGGGCCGGCGGGACGACGCACGGGCCCGGGTGAAGGTCATCTCCAAGCAGGTGGGCGAGGCCCGCCGGTCGGGCGACGTGGCGGCGGCCGACGACCTCGCCGCCCGCAGCCGGGCCGCCGGCGAGGAGGAGCGGTCGCTCAACGTGGTGGCCGAGGCCGCCCAGGAGGAGGTGCGCCAGGCCCTCCTCTACCTGCCCAACCTGCCGGCAGCCGACGCCCCCGACGGCAACGCCCCGGAGGACAACGTGGTCGCTCGGACGTGGCCGGACCGTGCCCCGGAGTACACCGATGCGCAACGGGTGCCCCACTGGGAGATCGGCGCGGAGCTCGGACTGCTCGACATGGAGCGGGGGGCCAAGCTCTCCGGGTCGATGTTCCCCCTCTACCGCGGCTTCGGCGCCCGGCTCCTGCGCGCCCTCACCTCCTTCGCCCTCGACAGCCATTCCGACGAGTTCGAGGAGGTGCGCCCTCCCACCATGGTCCTCACCGAGACGATGGTGTCGACCGGCCATCTCCCCAAGTTCGAAGAGGACGCCTACCACCTCGAGCGCGACGACCTGTGGGCCATCCCCACCGCCGAGGTGCCGCTGACCTCGATGTGGAGAGGGGACATCCTCGACGAGTCGGACCTGCCCCTGCGGCTCACCGCGGCCACCGCCTGCTTCCGGCGGGAGGCGGGGTCCGCCGGCCGGGACACCCGCGGCCTGCTGCGGGTACACGAGTTCGACAAGGTGGAGCTCTTCGCCTACGCCACGCCCGAGCAGGCCCCGGTCCTACTCGCCAGCATGGTGGCCCGGGCCGAGGGGTTGCTGCAGGACCTCGGGCTGCAGTACCGGGTACTCGACCTGTGTGCCGGCGACCTGGGCAACTCGGCGGCCCGCACGTTCGACCTCGAGGTCTACGCGCCGGGGGTCGACCAGTGGCTGGAGGTGTCCTCGGTCAGCTGGTGCAGCGACTACCAGGCGCGCCGGGCCAACATCCGGTACCGGCTCAGCGCCGGGGGCAGCCCGGTGCTGGTCCACACCCTCAACGGCTCGGCGCTGGCGTGGGCCCGCATCTGGGCGGCCATCGTCGAGACCGGGCGCCGGCCCGACGGGTCGGTCGTCCTGCCCGGGGTGCTGCGCCCCTACCTGCGGGGCGACGCGGTCATCCCCGGTCCTGGCTGAACCACGGCCCGGAGCGCCCCCCGGTGGCCGGTCTCAGTCGCGGGGCGCGTCGAACCGGTAGCCCACGCCGCGGATGGTGGTGATCAGCTTCGGCGAGGACGGGTCCTCCTCGACGTGGCTGCGCAGCCGCTTGATGTGCACGTCGAGCGTCTTGGTGTCGCCGAAGTAGTCCGACCCCCAGATGCGGTCGATGAGCACGTCGCGGGTCAGGAGGCGGCCGGCGTTCTCCATGAGCAGCGACAGCAGCTCGAACTCCTTGCGGCGCAGGTGCACGTCGTCGCCTCGGATGAAGACCAGGTGCCGATCGGGGTCGACCTGGATCCCGCCGGCCTCGAGGATGCCGGTGGACCCGCGTTCGTCGGCCTTCCCGGCACGCTTCTTGGAGGAGTCGCCGCCCTTGTCGTGGCTTCCGGGGTGCGCCGGCTCGCCTGCCGGGGTGCGCCGGAGCACGGCCCGCATCCTGGCCACGAGCTCGCGCAGCCGGTAGGGCTTGGTCACGTAGTCGTCGGCCCCGACCTCGAGGCCCACCACGGTGTCGATCTCGGTCCCCTTGGCGGTGACCATGATGATCGGCACGGTGGACCGGGCCCGGATGGAGCGGCACACGTCGATGCCCGACAGCCGGGGCAGCATCAGGTCGAGGAGGACCAGGTCGGGCTCGACCAAGGCGAACAGGCGGAGGGCCTCGTTCCCGTCCCGGGCCACGGTGACGTCGAATCCCTCCCGGGCCAGGCCGATCACCAGCGCGTCGATGAAGGACTCGTCGTCCTCCGCCAGGAGGACCTTGGTCTGAGCCGGCTCGGGTTCGGCGCGCTTCTTGCTCATGCCGCGTACTCAGGAGGGCTGGGCAGGATCACCGTGAAAGTCGAGCCTTCGCCTTCACGCGAGTCGACCTCGACCCGACCCTGGTGGTTGCTGGCCACGTGCCGCACGATCGAGAGCCCGAGCCCGGTGCCGCCCGAGTCGCGGCTGCGCCCGTGGTCCACCCGGTAGAAGCGCTCGAAGATGCGCTCGAGGTCGCGGGCGGGGATCCCCACCCCGGTGTCGGTCACCGAGAGGCGGACCTCGCCGTCGGACCGGCTGCCGCTCACCCGTACGACGCTGTCCTCGTAGGAGAAGGTCACTGCGTTCTCGAGGAGGCTGTGGATTGCCGATACCAGCTGGCGGCGGTCGCCGAGCACGTAGACCGGGGGATCGGGCTCATCGAGCACGATGGTAATCCGGCGCTGCTCTGCGGCGCTCCTGACCCGCTCGACGGCCTCGGCCATCACGAGGTTGACATAGATGGGCTCGCGCGGCGGCGCCTCCTCCGACTCGATCCGGCTGAGGTCGAGGAGGTCGTCGATGATCCTGCTCACCCGGAAGGACTCGTTGTGGATCCGCGTCGCCAGCCGTTGGGCGACAGCGCGGTCCGGCTCCACGGTGAGGGTCTCGGCCAGCAGGCCCAGGGCACCGATCGGGGTCTTGAGCTCGTGGCTGACGTTGGCCACGAAGTCCCGCCGGATCTCCTCGAGCCGACGGCGCTCGGACACGTCCTCGATGATGGCGATCACCCCGAGTGGCCTCCGGCCGTCGTCGACCAGCCGGGTCCGCACGGTGAGCGTCTGGCGCGGCGGCCCGTAGAGGTCGAGGGTCCGCTCGGCCGTCCCGTCCTGCCAGGCGTTCTCGAGGAGCTCGGTCACCGCCTGGGCCGCAAGCGCATCGCCGTGCCGGTTGCTCATCAGGTCGGAGGCCCTGGCGTTCCGGAAGGCGACCTCGCCGTTCTCGTCGCACACGATGACCCCCTGGGGAAGCGTGTCGAGGGCCCGGCGCAGCCGGATGGCATCCGAGCTGGCCTCGGTGACCGCCTCGGCCGCCTCGCCGGTCACCCGCTCGAGGTGGCTGAGCACCGGTTCCACCCCGCCCTCGTCGGGAGGTTCCACCCCCAACCGGTTGGACAGTGCGGTCAGGCGCTGCTGCAGGCTCCGGCGTCCCGCCCGGCGGCCCAGCCGGGCCGCCACGACGACGGCCACGACAGCCACGGCGCCCAAGACGATGTACCCGATCACGTACGGCTTCACCGCCTAAGCATGACAGGCCTGGCGGGTCGGGTGAATTCTGCATGAGAAGACACGAAAAATCATAAAAAGTAGGAAAAAGTATTGAAACGGGGCGCCAGGCTCCCTACTGTTGGCGCATGATCCTCGAACTCGTCCCCACCCACCTGCCGGCCACCCACGCGCTGGCCACCCAGCTGCTTCGCGCCCGACCCGGCCCTCTCGGAGCGGCAGCGGGTGGGGCACCGGCACGGACCATCGACGTCACGCTCGCACCGGACCCCAACGCGCTCCCCGGTGGCCAGGTGCTCCAGAACCTGATGAACGGGTTGGGTGCCTGGGCCCTGGCCCTGTCCCTGGTGGGCCTGTTGATCGGTGCGGCGGCGTGGGCCCTGGGTTCCCACGGCCAGAACTACCAGCAGACGTTCGTCGGCCGTCGCGCCGTGCTCATCTCGGGGTTGGCCGCCCTGCTGATCGGGGCGGGGCCGGCCATCGTCAACTTCTTCTTCAACGCCGGACAGGGCGTCCACTGACGTGCTGGTCGCCGTGGCCCTTCCTGTCGTGCCCGGTGCCACGTGCCCCTCGGCCGCCGGTGCACTCGGCGCGGCCGGACTCGGCCCAATCTGCCAGGCCACGTCCGGCGCCACCGGCGCGGTCGCATCCGCCGCCTCCCAGCTGGCCGGTTTCGGTGTCGGCAGCGTTCTCGACGCACTGGGCAGTTGGGTGTCGGCAGGCGCGGTGTGGCTGCTGGCGCAGATCGGCAACGTGCTGGGCTCCACCACCGGCGTCGACCTCGGGGCGTCGTGGTTCACCGCCCACTACGAGACCATGGCCGCGCTGTCCGGCGTGGTCATCGTCCCCCTCCTGCTGCTCGGCATCGTCCAGTCGATCTACCGGCAGGACGCGTCGATGCTGGTGCGCTCGGTGCTCCTCAACGTCCCTCTGGCCATCCTGTTGACGGCGGTGGCGGTCGAGCTCGTGCAGCTCGGTCTGGCGGTGACCGACGCCATGAGCGCGGCCGTCGCCCACGGAGCGGGGTTGGACACCGGCCACTTCATGGCCACGGTGACGTCGGCCCTCACGGGCCCGGCTGCCGCGGGAGAGCCGGGGGTCCCAACCTTCGTGGTCTTCCTCGGTGGCGTCGCCCTGGTACTCGGCGCGGTGATGGTCTGGGTGGAGCTGCTGATACGCGCCGCCGCGGTCTACGTGGCCGTGCTCTTCCTTCCTCTGGCCCTGGCCTCGCTGGCGTGGCCGACGATCTCCCACTGGTGCCGACGCCTCGTTGACACCCTTGTCGCCCTGGTCCTCGGCAAGTTCGTCATCGTCTCCGTGCTCAGCCTCGCCGCCGGGGCACTTGCCGCCGGTACCGGCTCGTCCCCGAGCGGTGCCGCAGGCACCGACGGGGGAGGAGGATTCGGCGCCGTACTGGGAGGGGCGGCGCTCCTCCTCCTGGCCGCGTTCGCTCCGTGGGCCCTGTTCCGGCTGCTGCCGTTCCTGGAGGCTGGTGCGGTCGCCCACCTGGAGGGTCTCGGCCACCGAGCGCGCCAGAGCGCGTCGGCTCCAGTCCACGGCCTGGCGCAGATCGCCATGCGGTCGAGCGTGGCCGGCTCCCTCGCCGGTGCGGCGGCCGGTTCCTTCGGCACAGGCACCGGCGGGGCGGGAGGGGACGGCGGAGCGGGTTCGATGGCCGGGGCCGCCGCCGGCCCGGTCGGCTCGGGTGACGGCGGACTGGGGCCCGACATGGGGCCGTCGTCGGTCCGGTCGAGCGGCGTGGGCACGATGGCGCCGCCGGGCCACGGCATCCCGATGTGGAGCGTCCACCCTGGTGCGACAGCGGCGGCGCGCAGCGGACTGGGCGACGGGCTGGGCGGGTCGGCGGGAGCGGAGCCGCCTGCTCCGGCGTCCGCCGCGGAGGGCCTGACCCCGTTGCCCAGGCAGACCGGAGCCTTGCGGTCCGATGCGCTCGGTCGGGACGAGCTCGGGATCCGGCTGGTCGCAGCACCGACCGCACCGGGGCCCGACGGCGGCGCGTCCGCCCATGATCCGGTCGGCCGCCGTGGGATCTGAACGTGGCGAACGGGTGCGGTACCGCTTCTCCCCCCTGGAGCAACGGGGGGTGATCGCCGGCTGGCGCGGAGGCCAGATCGTCTCGGTCACCGCGGGCCTGGTGATCGGGGTGCTCGTCCTCCGGTGGCGGCCGTCCGTGGGTGGGGTAGCGCTCGCCGTGGCGGGAGTGGCGGCCGGGGTGGCACTGGCTTGCTGGCCCATCGCCGGGAGGACCGGGGAGCAGTGGCTGCCGCTGGTGGTCCGGTGGCTGTGGGCGACGTCCACCGGCTCCCTCCGGCAGCTGTCCCCCGCTCCCCGGCGCGGCCATGTGGCAACGGTGGAACCGCCCGGGTCCGGCGCCGGCCCGGTCGGTTGGCGCCCGGCGCCGGACGCCCGGCGTGTCGGTGGCCACCGGACGGTCTTCGATGGGCTGCAGGTGGTGGGGGTGCCGTTCGCCTCCGACCCAATGGCTGTGGAGGCGGGCGTGGTCGTCGACCGGCCCTGCCGCACCGCCACGGCGGTGCTGGCGGTGCGCGGTCACAACTTCGCGCTGCTCGGCCCCGGCGACCAGGACGCGCGGATCGCGTCGTGGGCGCGGGTCCTGTCGACCATGGCCCGCGAGGGCTCCGAGGTGCACCGGCTCCAGTGGATCGAATCGTGCCACCCCGACGACGGCGCCGCCGTGCTCTCGCACTGGGCCGATCACTCCGTGCTCGGCGCCGACTCGCGTGCGGGACGCTCCTATCGGGCACTGGTCGATGAGGCGGGGCCGGTCACCCGGCGCCACCGGGTCCTGCTCGGCATCTCCATCCACACCGCCCGCTCGGCCCGCTCGATCCGCGCCTCCGGCGGCGGACTGGAGGGGACAGGGTCCGTGCTGACCCGCGAGATCGCCTCCCTGCACCGGGCGCTGGAAGGGGCGGACGTCACCGTGGACGGCGTGCTCGGCCCGGGGGCGCTTGGTCGGGTGATCAGCGAGGCCTCGACTCCGATGTCGGAGGTCCGGGGTGCGGGCCGCCCGGACGACCAGGTCCCCGGCAGGCCGGCCGGTGGTCCCGAACATCCGAGCAGCTGGCCCTGGCCGATGGCGGTGGAGCCCCTGTGGGAGGCGGTCCACACCGATGCGACCTGGCATGCCACCTACTGGATCGCCGAATGGCCACGCGTGGAGGTGACTCCCGACTTCCTGGGCCCGTTGTTCTTCTCCCCGCTGCGCCGCTCGATCGTCCTGACCATGGAGCCGGTGAGCCCGAGCCGCGCTGCCCGCCAGGTAGCCCAGGCCCGGACCGCGGACCTGGCCGACGGAGAGCTGCGACGGCGGGGCGGGTTCCTGGTCACCGCCCGCCACGCCCGCGAGCAACGGAGTGTCGAGGAGCGAGACGTGGAACTGGCCGACGGCCACGCGCAGTACCGCTTCTCCGGGTACGTGACAGTGACCGCCGGGACGCTCGAGGAGCTGCAGAACGCCCGGGCCGCGCTGGAGCAGGTCGCGGGCCAGGCGCGCCTCGAGCTCCGCCTGCTCTACGGAGAGCAGGACGTGGCCTTTGCCTGTTCGCTCCCGATCGGGCGAGGTCTCTCGTGAGCATCCTCGTCACCAGACGGTCGCCGGCAGTGCCCGCCCATGTGGCCACAACCCGTCATCTGTGTGCTGCCTATCCCTTGGTGAGCGAGGCGGGCCTCGGTCACGAGGGAGTGCTCATCGGACGGGACCTGCTCGGGGGCTCGTTCGTCTACGACCCGTTCGCCCTCTATCGGCATGGTGTGGTCACCAACCCGAACACGGTGGTGTTCGGCCAGATCGGACGAGGCAAGAGCTCCTTCGTCAAGACCTACCTCTGGCGCCAGGCGGTGTTCGGCCGCCACGCGTGGGTGGTCGATCCCAAAGGAGAGTACGGGCCGCTCGCCGAGGCCTGGGGAGCGGCCCCGGTCGCCCTCCGCCCGGGCGGCACCATCCGTCTCAACCCCCTCGACACTGCGGACGCGGTGTCCGCCGGCGGGCCCGACACGGTTGACGACGCCGACCGCCGGAGGGCGGTCCTCACCGCGTCGCTCGCCGTGGCCTGCCTCGGGCGCGAGCTGCTGCCCAGGGAGCGTGCCGCCATCGACGTCGCCCTCGGCGAGGCATCCGTCCGGGCGGGCGCGGCGCGGATGCGTGCACCCACGCTCCCCCAGGTGGTCGAGGCGTTGCTCGATCCTGGGGTCGAGGCGTCCCGGGCACTGCGGACCACCCGGTCCGTTCTCCTGGAGGACGGACGTGACGTGGCTCTCGAGCTCCGCCGCCTCGTGCACGGTGACCTCTGCGGCATGTTCGACGGGCCGACCAGCGACGGGCTGCGCCTCGACGGGCCACTGGTGGTGCTCGACCTGTCCGCCGTCTACCATTCGCCCGCCCTCGGCGTCCTGATGGCCTGCGCTGCGGCGTGGTTGCAGAGCGCGGTGCAGTCCCATCACAGCAACCGGATCATCCTGGTGGTGGACGAGGCGTGGGCGATCCTGTCCAACCTGGGGGTGGCCCGGTGGCTCCAGACCTCCTGGAAGCTGTCGCGGGCCCACGGGGTGGCGAACATGGCAGTGCTGCACCGCTTGTCCGACCTCCGCTCGGTTGGCACCATGGGTTCCGAGCAGGTCAACCTGGCCGAGGGGCTGCTCGCCGACTCGGAGACCCGCGTGGTCTACGCCCAGTCGCCGGGCGAGGTGGCCCGCACCGGGGAGCTGCTGGGGCTGACCGACACCGAGGCGGAGCTGGTCAGCCAGCTCCGGAGAGGAGTGGCCCTGTGGAAGGTCGGTCGACGCTCGTTCCTCGTCGAGCACAGGGTGGCTTCGGGCGAGCAGTGGCTCACCGACACCGACCAGGCCATGGCCGAATCGGCCCGCGCTGGTCTTGTCGGGCCGGCCCGCAACGAAGCTGCCGAGGCAGCCCGCACCGGTGCTGCCGGGCTGCCGGGCATGGAGGGGGCAGCGGCGTCATGATCGAGGCCTCGATGGCGGCCACTGCCATGGGGTTGGCCGCCCTGGCCGGCGTCGGCCTGTCTGCCCCGGACCACGTGGGCCTGGGCCGAGCCCGGCCCGGCCCCCTGATCGGCACCCGGCGCCCGCACCCGCCCCCTCCCGGGCGCCGCGTCCGAGGGGGTCGGGCGAGCGAAGCACGCTGGGCCCGAGCCGGTGACGTCCGATCACTGATCGTCCCGGTAGCCGACCGGTCGCGGCGGTTGCCGGGCAACCGGCTGGTGCTCGGGCGCATGGGGAGGCACCTGCTGGCGTCCGAGCCGGCCCGGTCGGTCATCGTCTTCGGCCCCAGCCAGTCGCACAAGACGAGCGGCTTCGCCGTCCCGGCCATCCTCGGGTGGGAGGGCCCCGTCGTTGCCGCCAGCATCAAGACCGATCTGATCGAGCACTCCCTCGAGCACCGGAGGTCCCGTGGCTCGGTGCTCGTCTTCGACCCGTCCGGTTCGACCGGGCTGGCGTCTGCGGCCTGGTCCCCGTTGCGGAACGCACGTACCTGGCCGGGGGCGCGGCGCAGCGCCGCCGGCCTGACCGAGGTGGCGAAGACCTCGGTGGGCACCATGAGCGACGGCGACTTCTGGTACGCCACGGCGGCCAGGATGCTCGCCCCGCTGCTCTTCGCCGCCGCCTACGGGCGGCGTGACATGTCCGATGTGGTGCGCTGGGTGGACACCCGTGAGGAGGGCGAGGTACTCGACCTGCTCGGAGCGGCCAGCGTGCCCGAGGCCGTGGATGCCGCCCGGTCCACGTTCGCCAAGGAGGAGCGGCAGCGCAGCTCGATCTACACCACGGTCGAAACGATCCTCGAGCCGTTCGCCGGCGGTGCGAGTGCGCCGGCCGGCGGCGTTGCGGTCCCTCCGGTCGACCCGGCGCTCCTGGTCGAGGGGCCCAACACGCTGTACCTGTGCGCCCCGGCCCACGATCAGAAGCGGTTGGCGCCACTCTTCGTGTCGGTGGTGCGCGAGGTGCTCGAGCACGTCTACGACCAGGTCACCCGCACCGGGCGCCCCCTCGACCCCCCGTTGCTGGTGGTATTGGACGAGGCGGCCAACATCGCTCCGCTGTCCGACCTCGACGCACTGGCCTCCACCGCCGCCGGGCACGGCGTGCAGCTGGTGACCGTCTGGCACGATCTGGCCCAGATCAGCGCGCGGTACGGTCCCCGAGCCACCACCGTGGTCAACAACCACCGGGCCAAGCTCTTCCTCTCGGGCATCTCCGATCCGTCCACCCTGGACTACGCCAGCCATCTGGTCGGAGAGGAGGAGGTGCTGCTGCCGTCCACGACCCACGGGGGCCGGGGCGGTGTGAGCACCACCCGCTCGCCCTCGATGCGGCGGTTGGCGCCGCCCGACGCGCTGCGTCGGATCGCACCGGGGGAGGGCGTCCTGGTCTACGGGGATCTCCCGCCTGCCCGCCTGCGCCTGCGCACCTGGTTCGACGACCCGTGGTTGCTGGCCAGGGCAGCGCCACCCGGAGGCGCTTCACGTTGACGACCCCAAGCGGTCGGTGACCGTCGGTGCCGGATCGATGGCACACCAGTCGGGCCACCTGTCGAGAAACCGATCGATGCTCCTATGTGTTGTCAAGTGTCGATTTGCTGAGTGCCGCAAGACAGGGATGGGCCACGAGGGTTCGGGCAAGCTCTTATTAAGCAATTGCATCAGCAGATGGTGAAGGGCTCAGGGGCGGCCGACGAATCGTTCGAAGGTCAGCGAAGTGCGACAGCCGGTTCGTGGGTCAGGCCGCTCCCGAGTTCATGAGCGTCAGTCGGCTCCAGGGCGGAGGTGTGGGTAGACCTCCCGG
>PLHF01000150.1 GCA_003138855.1 Acidimicrobiaceae bacterium
CCCTACTTCAGCACCTTCCTAGAGGCAAGCCCACCAGTCGCCGGACGTTCATCTCCGGTCTCCTCAGTTAGGAGTCCGAGTTGGAACAGATCCAGTATCGGAAGCATGAGTTCCGCTGTCTCCTTCGAGGGGTTGTGGCCAAATGCCTCGGAAGACAGATCCAGCAGTTCTGGATTCTCTGTAACTAGTTCGAAGAATCGCAGCAGAACATATTGCTGAAAGGTAAGACGTTCGGCGAGTCCGAGTTGCAGGAACGCCTCTGCGAGATCTTGATTCTCGTTGTAAAGAACTGCCACGAGAAAGTAGCCCAAGAATCGAGCCTTGTGTGACTCGTACGAATCGCGCGCTTTCACAATTGTCCCCTCGAGGACCTCCTGAGCAGTTTGATACTCCTCCTCAGTGCCCAGGTCCGACCGGGGGCTCTGACCCGCCTCGTCTCTCCTGGACAGCTCCTCCTGCGCAGCCAGGAACATCTCGTTCATCCGATCACTACCACGCTGTGTCAAAGCGCCGCTTTAGGCCGGGGTGGGGGCTAGGTGCCCGCATATCCGGTGTTCGGGGACGCGTTCACGCTTCCTCGCCACTGTGCGTGTCCACGCACCCACTTAGCTCGCAATGGCGTTGCTCCTCAGAGAATTTCTCTGGCCACTAGATGCGGCTCGTGCTATAAGGGATCTTGGGTCAATGTGGACCCACGGTGGGGGCTAGGTACGTATCCGGGGGGGTACTAATGAAGACGAACATCATCGCCAAGGCGGCATTTGGACTTGGCGCAGCACTTGTAGTACTTGCATTCGCTCCGACCGCTCAGGCTTTCGCATCATCTGCGGTGAGCGTTCCTTGTAATGGCCCAAGTGGCGGATCGGCCGGTCTCATCACAGCGATCAACACGCTGAACGGCAGTGGCGGTGGCGCCATCAATCTCCGTGGGTGTACCTACAACTTCACCGTTGCCAACAATTCGTCCCCGGCAGGTGCAAACGCCCTTCCACTCATTACCAGCCCCATCACGATCAACGGCTACAGCAGCGCCACGCTGGCCGGCAATTCGAGCACGTTCCGAATCTTCCAGGTCGATGCTCCGAGCGGAAATCTGACCCTCAACGGACTCGACATCACTGGGGGTAGCAGCACTGCAGGCGGTGGCATCTTCAATGACGAGGCCACGCTCACGCTCAACGACACCGTGGTGAAAGGAAATACCGCGGCTCAGGGCGGTGGCGGTATCGCCAGCGGTATTCCCAGCGCGATTCCCGTCGGTACGGCCGGCACAACCACAATCGAAAACAGCAGCCAAGTAGACGACAACTCGGCCCCGACCGGTGGCGGTGGGGGAATTGTCAACCGTTCGGGCACGCTCAAGGTCATCAACAGCGAGGTGAATGGCAATACGTCGGCCAACGGCGGCGGAATCGCCAGCGGCAACGGGAACGGTGGGGCCCCTGGCAGCAGCAGCACGCTGGCTATCACAAATAGCAACGTGGACGGCAACACTGCAACCTCTGCCCTCGGCGGACCTTCTGCCGGCGGCATCGCCAATGGTGGCGTCGCCACGATCACGCACAGCGTGGTCAACGGCAACACCGGCATCGGCGGCCTGGGTGGCGGGATCTTCAATCACGGCACGATGACCCTCGTGACGACCAGCGTGAATAGGAACTCGGCCCCCAGTGACACCTCCGGTGATCTCGGCTACGGCGGAGGTATCGCCAACTTGAACACGGGTGTTCCAGGCAGCGGACTCTTGACAATCAATGACAGCAATGTGCTTAACGATTCGGCTTCGGGCGGTGGCGGTGGGATTGCCAACATTCTCAACCCCGGTCCTCCTGTCGCCGTCGGGACGGTCAACCTCAACGGAACCATCGTCAACGGGAACACTGCCCCCCTCGGTGGCGGCATTGCGAATCAAGGCACGCTGAACGCGCTCAACAGTGCGATAGACCGTAACGCCGCAAGCACGGGCGGTGGTATCGCCAATCAAGGCGCACTGAATCTGGCAGGCAGCGTCGTCAAGGGGAACGTCGCGAGCGTGGACGGGGGTGGCATCGCGAATGAAGGCGGGACCGTCAGCCTCACCGACTACAGCGCGATCGTTGGGAACAACCCCGACAACTGCATACCTCTCGGTACCATCGCCGGTTGCGCCGGCTGAAGGAAGCTCGGCCTGGTACGCATGATCGAGCGGATGGGTAACTGCAAGATACGTTTTGGCCTGAAGTGACCCTCAGGGCTGCCCTCGAAGTGCCGGTAGTGGTCGCTCGATAACGCCCCCGCCCCCGGCCCCGCCCCTCCCCGTTCGGGTGGGGGCCGGCTTGGGGGCGCCCCGGACCCTGCCCTGCCCTCCGGCGCGCGGCGGTTTTGGGGTCGCCCCGGTGCGCTTCTCCCTCTCTCCCCGTGGTGTCGCGGGGGGGAATAGAGATAGAGGCCGCCGAAACCTCCGCCGTCGCTGCCTCCATCGCCAGGTGCCCCGCCGTGCAGGTGACTCGGTCCCGGGGTCATGGGGAGACCCAGTTCCGGCTTGCGGATGTGAATCCTGCGTCTTCACAGAATGTCAAGGTGGTGTTAGAAAAGACTTCAGCGTGATGCCACATGAGTGGCGTTGCAGTGGACCGACGAGAAGGCGGAATTCCCATGGCTGAGCAGGTAAGTGTCTCCCAGGAGATCAGCGTGCCAGCGGAGAACGTGTGGGCGATGATCTCCGACGTGACCCGAATGGGCGAGTGGTCACCCGAGAACGAGGGGGCCACGTGGTTGAGCGGCGCGACCGGCCCGCAACCCGGAGCAGCATTCCGAGGCATGAACCGCAACGGCAAGAAGAAATGGAAGACCGTAGGAAAGATCGTCGATGCCGAGCCTGGTCGCCTGCTCAGCTTCCGCGTCACCGCGATGGGCCTCAAGGTCGCCGAGTGGCGTTATGAATTCCAGACGACCGCAACGGGATGCCTGGTCACGGAAACCTGGATCGACCAACGCGGCCCCGTCGCGAAGGTGCTCGGCAAGCCGGTGAGCGGGGTCGAGCACGACGCCGCGTACAGCCGGGCTGGGATGGAGCAGACTCTCGAGCGGCTCAAGTCGGCAGCCGAGTCCACTCCCGCCTCGATCTGACGCCAGCTGCTCAGCTGAGAAGTTGGCCGGTCGCAGGGGTCGCTGCTGCATCGCGGCTGCAGACGACCGCGCCAGATCAAGTGCCCCTTCCCGGCAGCGAGGGTGCCGCGTCGCATCCAGCCTGCGGCCGACCGAGCGGGACGCCGCCGGGGCGACATCCACCTGGAGTCTTGATGCCGGCCCATGCCCAGGGTGCCTGGCGATGGCAGCAACGCTCCGAGTATCCGGACGGCAGCGCATGTTGGACCGCTATCGAAGGTGGGATGTTGTCCTCGACGGTGCAGTCGTAGGTGTGGTTGCGAATGGTCAGGCCACCGACCTGCCAGTTGAGCATGGCACTCACACGAAACGTGTTGGGGCCACTTGCCGGCCAGTCCTCTCAGGGCCTTTCCGGTCGAGGACGAGGACACCGTTCGGTTCGTATGCCGCCCCCGGCCACACCCGGTGTTCTGGCTTCCCTACGGTGTCGCTTCGTTGTACCGACATGATCTGTTCATCGTCCCGGAGCCTGCGTCGGGTTGAACTGGCTCGGCGGCAACCCCATGAGTGATGCGCCCCGCCCCCGGCGACGCTCACGGACAGTCGGCACTGCTACTTCTAAGGTTGTAACGGGCCGGGTCCGGAGCCCGACGGCCGGACCTCGCTCAACGGACCCGTCGGTATGCACCTCGGTCAGAGCTACCACGATTGCCGTGTGGATCACTGCGCACGCGGCTTGACGCAGGTAAGAATGCGCCTGTGTCCAAGCCGACCCGAGAAGCTACTGAGAGCGTCGAGCAGCTTCTCGACGCCCTGGTCGAGGCCCGCCAAGCCATTCGTGCCACGGAAGTCGCACTCCGGCGAGCCCTGAAGAAGGCCGAACGGGGAGCTGACGTGGCCACGGCGATCATCGCGGCGAACCCTGCCGAAGCCCGCCAGCGGGTCAACGACGCACTGACCGCCGTCGAACAGCGCCGACACGACGTGCGGCGGACCGTCTTTGCGGCCGCCCTGGAAGAGGGCATGTCGATCACTGATCTCAGCAAGGCGTGGGGGTTCTCCCGTCAGTTGGCAGCGCGCTACGCCAAGGAGGCACGAGGAGAAGTCTGAACGGACGCTGATCGAAGTGGGCTCGGTGCCCCGTTCTGGGACCATTCTCGTGCTGCCGGAATGTCCCACCCTCGCAGCGGGCGGCGATACCCAGGGCGCAAGCCCTGGCTGAGCAGCTAGTCATCGCTCACCCTGAGCGGGAGATGACCTGTAGCAAGGAGCGCCGTGATTCGCTTCCGCTACGCGGAGCTGCTGGTTCCCGGGCGCTTCGGACTTGAGCGGGGTATGGGCGTCAGGGGTCCCTGGTCCAGTCCAGGTCGCCGGGCAGGTGGCGGTCCCGGGATCTTACCGCGGGAGGCAGCACCGCCACTTCGCGCCGGAGGGGCTGGCGGGAACCCGTCGGACGGGTCCAGAACCAGCCACTCCGACGACAGGAGCCCGCCATCCCCTGTTGTCGGAGCAGCGAGGGGTCCCGCCTCCAGCGAGGCTAGCCATTGCAACTACAAGTCGCAACTGTGAGTCGCAATAGCGAGTTGCGACTAACTTGTTCCTTTACCGGCTCAGTTGGAGGGTGGGGACAGTAGGAGGTCAGCTGCGCTAATGCCCGATGGACCGCGTACTCGTCGAAGTACCGACGAGATCAGGCAATTGCTGCTCGACACGGGCGTCGAAACCCTCCTGAAGGAAGGGCTGGGCAGCGGAGCGGAGGGTCTTACCTTCAAGCGTGTATTCGACAGGCTTGAGCAGACTGAGGGCATTCGGCTCACGAATGCGTCGGTCATCGGGAGGGCGTTCCGAACTCAGGAGGCGTTCCAAACCGAGGTGCTCGCCACGATTGCGGCCAGTGACTCTCAGGACTTTCACGAGCTGTCAGAAATCCTCCTCAACGATGTCCTCGTGCACGCCGATCGTTCTAGCGTCGAGAGCCGCTGGCAATGCATGTCTGATCTCTGCCGGATCACCGGCACGGTAATGCTCGACACGCTCCGTTCGTCCCCCGTCTGGCAGGTCTGGATTGGGATCTGGGCGCTCGCCGGTTCGGGCCAGTCCACTGAGGACAAAGAACGGCTCAAGGAGGCGCTCCTGATCAGCTACGGATCCATCATGCGCGACACGACCGATGTCTACACGGCCGTGCTCGATCACCTCGGGTTCCGGGTGAAGGCGCCCCTCACGATGGCCGAGGGTGCCGCAGCCATCCAGGCCTTGGCGGAGGGCAGCGCGCTCCGAGACCTCGTCGATGAACAAGCCATGCGACGGATCAGTTTGCCGACAGGCACTGGCGGCACGTTGGAGGAGTGGACCATCTTGGGCATGGGCCTCCACGCGCTGATCCGACAGTTCACCGAACCGGATCCAGACTGGACTCCACCCACCAGTGAAGTTGGCTAGGCCGATCTCTCGGACGCAACGCAAGAAACAGGACGCAAGGCCCGATCCTCATCCTCCGCCGGGTCGAAGATCGCCCCCCTCGCTGCCGGAAGTGGTCAGTGCCGACCTGGTTCAAGCGAGGGGTGCTTGCTACAGATAGCGCCTTCACACCCCGCTTGGATCCGAAGAGATGGTTTCCGCCGAGTGACTACAGATCCCGTCTCCGCGACCCCCTACGCAGCGGCGATCCAGCTGACGCCGATGATCTCGGCACCGCCGTGAGCGCCGACGACGGCGCCCAGTTTCCCAACTCGAAGCACCTTTCGGGGAAAGTGGGGAGCGATGAGGTCGAGGAACTCGTCGATGTCGGGTGCCCCACCGTGCATCACCGCCACATGCTCGATCGCCCCGGCACCGATCATCCGTTCGTAGAGCATCTGCATGGCCCTCTTGCGGGTACGAGCCTTGCCGGCCTCCTGGACCACACCACCGCTGATGTCGAGCAGAGGCTTGATCGACAGCATCGATCCCACCATTGCCTTGGCCCCCCCGATGCGGCCGCCCCTCTTCAGGTTCTCCAGCGTGTTCAGAGCAGCGAACACGTGCGTGCGAGGGATGAGGTCGCGGACTCGGCGCAGCACGGAGTCTGCACCGGCACCACCACCGGCCGTCTTGGCGGCTTCGAGTACGAGGGTGCCGAGTCCGCTAGACACGGACCGGCTGTCGATCACATGCACCGGTAGTTGTCCCTCACACGTGGCGGCCGCGGTTTGGGCCGATTGCAATGTGGTCGACAACGCGCCCGAGATGTTGAGACAGACCACGGCGTCAGCACCGGCGTCGCCCGCGCTGCGGAACGCCCGTTCGAAGGCACCGGGCGACGGGCAGGCCGTTTGGGGGAGAACGTCGGAGTTCGCCATTCTGCTGTAGAAGTCTTCGACGCTCAGGTCCCGACGGTCGGTGAACTCTTCGCCCCCAATCCGGATGCTGAGAGGCACGATCTCGGTGTTGATCAGGTCGGTCTCATCTTGTTCGAGATCGCACGAGCTGTCGGTCACTATGTGGACACCGGACATGAGAGCACTCTCCTCGCTATCGCCACCCACTCTGGCACCCCAAATGGCCTCGGGTCGGACCTCACGATTCTGACACCGCCGAAGAGCCTGTGAGCGCATAGGTGCCGGAGGAGTGCGGTCTCTTCTTCTCCTGCAGTCTGTACCAGGAGGCTGCTGGTCTGGGCGGTGCTCTTCGGATCGAGCGATCTTGTCCGGATTACCGAGGCAACTCATCTGGGCCGGCCGAGACGATGGTCCGCCGACTCCAGCGCTTGGCCTCAGCCGGCTCCACGACGACCGGGCCACCATCGTCCGAAGGGTCGAAGCTCCGATCGAGCAGAACCGATCCTCAGGAGCAGGAGGCGTGCCCCGCCCGCCGGAGCTTGCCGGGACGCCGGCCTCTCGGGCCTCTAGCTCAGGCCACCAGTTGGGCTGCCAACCAGTCGAGGCGCCGATTAGAGGATTCTGCCCCTTTACGGGTCACCGGGTTCGTGCGACGATGACGATGGCCTCGGCGCGTGACACCTTTGCCGGGGCCATCAGGGCACGGGTTTGGGCGGTGGCGCAGAGGCATCGCCGGATGTGCGGCGGCGCGGGAACGCAAGGAGATGGTGATGATCGGTGACGACACCTGGCTTCCCAGGGGCGGCTTGGCCCCGCCGCCCGCCGCGCTGGTTGCCCGGGCGGTGAGCGACCCCGGGCGGCGGCTCGATCAGATCGCCCCCCTGATCCATGAGCTCGTCGCCTGGGACCTGGTTTGCCGCACCGAGTCGGGCGCCTACGTGCTTCGGGACGACATCCAACAGCGCCTCCAGGAGCTGGCTGCCCTCCATCCGACGGCCGTGGCTCAGGTGTTCGTCGGGCGACCCTGCCAGCGGTGCGGAGCGGTGGGCGTGACCAGGCTGGTCGACGGGACTCGCATCTGTGCGGAGTGCCGGGCGGCGCCCGAGTCGGCACCCGAGCCCGTGGAAGCACCTCCAGCCCAGAGCGGTCGCGGGCGCCCGGGCAATCGACTTCGCCGGTACCACAAGGCGGGCTGAGCAGCCGAACCGGGCCGCCCGCTGTTCCCCGGCTCCGTCGCCGTGGGTGCCCGCCCAGGGAGGAAGCTGCCGAAGCGCTCGCCTGAGGGGCTTGGCTTCCGTTAGGAGCTCAGCCCGCGCCTTGACTCCCGTTTCACCCGTTCGGCCTGTTGGGTGGTGAGCGGTGCGTGAGCCAGTGGGATGTCGCCCTGGGTCAAGGCCTGGATCAGAAGATCGAGATGGCGCTTCCAGGCATCGGGCGCAACGGTGGCGGTCCTCTCGATCACCCCTTGAAGCGACCAGAAGATCGTGGCGATGTCCTCGTAGACGACATCGCCACGGACCGACCCTGTCGCTTGGGCCTTGGCGAGGAGCTGCCGGCTGATCGCCTCGATCTCCCGGCGCACCGCATCGTCGGCACCGTTCCACAGTCGGGGCAGGCATCCGGCGTGTTCGAACTGCAGCCGGCCCACCGTGAAGAGGTACTCGGTCAAACCCTCGGTTGAGGATTCGTGGTCGCTCGCAGCGAGTGCCGCGTCGCGGATGGCCGCCAGGACCTCGTCGACCACTGCGGCGATCAGGAGCTCCTTGGTCGGAAACCGGCGATAGACGGTGCCGACGCCCACGCCGGCGCGCTGAGCGATCGCCTCCATGCCGATCTCGAAACCCTCCTCATCGAACGAGGCCCTCGCGGCCTCGAGGATCTTGTCCCGATTTTCCGCGGCGTCGCGTCGCAGGGCACGCGATCCGTACGACGTCACCGGGTCCATCATCCTTCGGTGATGGTTCCGGCGGGGACCATGGCCAGCTCTGCGTGGGACATGTGGATCTCGTGGTCGGCCCTCGCAGCGGGCGAAGGGCTGGGGATGAAGATGGCGGCGACGACGGCCGCCAGGGTGACGGCTGCGAGGAACAGGAAGCCGTCGGTGTAGCCGGATTCGGCGGGGAGCCCGCCGTGGAGCACGGTCGAGGTCACGATGCTGGACATCACCGCCGCCCCCACCGCCCCGCCGATGGTGCGGATGTTGGCGTTCATCCCGCTCGCCACGCCGGTCTGGGCCGGCGGAACCGCCTGGACGATGAGGTTCGACATTGCCGAGAATGCCAGCCCCAGTCCGATGCCGAGCAGGGCGCTGGCCACGTAGATCTCCCACGCATGGCTGTGGGCGAGCGCCAGCATGACGTAGGAGATGCACGAGATGACCGAACCGATGATCACCGCCATCTTCGAGCCGATCCCCGCCGCAATCCTCCCCGAGAGCAGGCCGAAGATGAACATCGTGACCGTGAGGGGGAGCAGGTAGAGCCCGGAGCGGACGATGCTCGCCCCGAACCCGTAGCCGGCCGAGGTCGGTGTCTGGAGGAACTCCGGCAAGAAAGCCATGACCGAGTACATCCCGACCCCGAACAGGAAGGCCACCAGGTTGTTCGTCCACACCGCCGGGACCCGCATCATGTGCATGTCGATCAGCGGCTGGCGGGAGCGGAGCTCAACGGCGATCCAGGCGGCAGCGAGGACGACGGCCAGGGCGAGGAGGCCGAGGACCTTCGGGGAGCCCCACCCCCAGCTGGGCGCCTCGCTCACACCGAGGAGGAGAGCCACCAGCCAACCTGACAGCAGCACCGCGGCGGGCCAGTTGATCCGGCCCGCCGTTCTCACCGGCGACTCCGGGACGAACAGTTGTGCGCAGATGGCGGCGAGGACGATGATGACCAGCGGGATCCAGAAGAGCCAGTGGTAGCTGAGGTGGCTGATGATCGGGCCGGCCACCACGAGGCCTATGCCTGAGCCGACCGCGATCATCGCGGCGATGACACCGACACCGGTCGCCACCTTGGTCGTGGGGAACTCGTCTCGGATGATCCCGAAGGAGAGTGGCAGCACCCCACCGCCGACGCCCTGGATCGCCCGGCCGAGGATGAGGATCCCGATCGAGTGAGCCAGGCCGGCCACGACCGAACCGGCGGCGAGGGCGACCAGCGTGGCCACCAGCATGCGCTCCTTGCCCACCATGTCGCCGACCCGCCCCATGATCGGCGTGAAGATCGACGCCGAGAGCAGGTACACCGTGACCACCCACGTCACGGTGTTCTGCGTGGTGTGCAGATCGTGCTGGATCGTCGGGAGCGCTGGGATCACGAGCGTCTGCAGAAGTGCATAGGCGGAGGCTCCGAGGAGCAGAACGAGGAAGGTGATGCGGTAGTTCGCCCGTTCGAGTTGTCTGGTCATCGACGCCTCCTTCTTCGCTTGATCGATCGCTACCGTCCCTGCGGCGCATGGACCTGGTTGCGGAACCGAGATTCCGCAACCAGGAGACACTATAACCGGAACTGACACTCCACTTGTTGCTGCGCTCACGGGATGGTTACGCGGCGACGGCCCCCGTTCCACGTGCGGTTGGAGGAGTAGCCAGGGGTTGTCCGCCGCTCCGCCCTCGCCACCACCCCGTCTCGGGATGCTGCTCGTGAGGGGTTGACACCCCCAGCCCCCGAGCAGGATGGAAAGCGGCGGCGTGGAGGTGCGGCGATGCGGGAACGGCTGTTGCTGGCGATTGACCAGTTCGAATCAGGCCAGGTCGCGGTCGACTTCGGCATCGGCCTTGCACTCCGGTTCGAGGCGGACGTCAAGGTGTTCCACGTGCGCGAACTTCCGAAGATCACACGGGTCCCTCCTCTCGAGACCACCGCCGACGCCAAGGTCCTCGTGGACGAGGCGGTGCTCCGCCTGCGCGCGGCGGGGGTCGGCGCGGACGGTCGATCTCGCTCCGCACGCATCGAAGACGTCGGTGTTCGGATCGTGGAAGAGGCCTCGCTGTGGCAGTGCGATGCGATTGTGCTCGGATCCGTCCGGCGTCGAGGGATCGACCGCATCTCCGCGTGCGGCGTCAGAGAGTCCGTCTTGCGTCGTTCGGCCCTGCCGGTGATGGTGGCCCCAGCGGTCCTGCGCTGCGATACCCGGTGGCCCGCCGAGGGCGAGACCAAATCCGTCGGACGGCACCGAGGCCTGTCTCCCAGCTGATCCGGCCCCACCCCTGGTGAGGGCCGGCTGTGCCGAACGCCGGCGGTGGCCCGCGGTCCGCCCCATCTCGTGCCCAACCACGGCTCGGACGGGGCCGGCTCCAGACGGGCTGGCGACGAGCGACCCCGTCCTGGTGGACGGGGTCGCCTCGACTATTCGCCTGGAAGGCCGCTGCCGGACCGTGGGATGGCACTGCCGGTCTGGGGCGGTCCTTCGCCCGACTGGGGCAGCGGGTCATCGGCCGGCGGTGCCGTGCCTTCCGCCGGTGGGGCCGACGGTGCACTCGCTTGGGTTTGGCCACCGGGCTGTGGCACCGCACCGCCGGCCGGAACCGCGGACGGATCGACGTTGATGGTCACCTCGGTGCCGGCCGCTTCGAGGGCATCGAGCTCGCCCATGATCCCTGTCACCTTGGCCTCGCTGTCGGGCTGGGTGCGCCCCCGTTCGCTCAGGAACACGTAGGCCCCGAGCTCCCTGAGGAGGTGGTCGGCCTGCTTGGTGGCCTGCATCTCCTGGAGTTTCGTCTGACCCTGCTGCACCCCGGTCTGCGCCTTGTCGGCCAGCACCGTGGCCTGAGCCTTCACCTTGTCCATGAATCCCATGATGTGACCTCCGCTCGACTCCGTGGTTGCCGGGCGGACGCCCGGACACCCCACATGCTGTTCACAGTTCTACTCGACCCCGTCGGCGGCCACCTCGTCGTGGCCCCCACCGTCAGGCGTGACGGCCGTGCCGACGATCGGGACGAGGTGCTGCTGAACTTGCCGGCTGTCCCCGAGGGGTGGCGGGCTCGGACCGGTCATGATCCGGGACGGCCACCAGCCGGACAGCTCCGGACGTCATCGAGCGACCGGAGCGCCCAGCGCGACGGCGATGGCGCCGATCGCACCCATTCCCAGGAGGCACCCGAGTGTTCCTCGCCGCAAGGCGAGCAGCCACACGCCGGCCGTTCCGAGCACCGCGACCTGCCACCAGCTGGAGAGCGCAAGACCCAAGGGAATCGCAGCCCCGGCGATGGCTCCGATTGCGCACGCGCCGGCGCCCGTGAGGAAGGCCTGGGCGCGTTGATCCGCGCGCAATCGGTCGAAGTGCGGAGCCAGAGCGAGCACGAACACGAACGACGGAGCGAACGCCACGACAGCCGCCAGCAGTGCGCCTCCGACGCCTCCCGCGGCGTAGCCGACGACGGCAACGGTCTGGACGACCGGGCCGGGAGTCACCTGCCCCAGGGCCACGGCATCCAGAAACTGCGCTCCAGTCATCCAGTGATAGGTGACCACGGCACTGTGCTGCATCAGCGGAACGATGACGAAGCCCCCGCCGTAGGACAGGGCACCGACCTTGAAGGCAACCCAGACGAGCGCCCCGAGGCCCCCGATGCCTACGAGGCTGGCCTTGGCGGCCATGACGGCGGGCGTACCCCTGGTCCGTTCGGCAGGTCCGGGTCGTCGGGCGACGATCTCCAGTGCGCCACAGAGTGCAATCACCACGACCAGGTACGGGCCGATGAGGGCAGCGGATGCCGCTCCGAGGGCGACATAGGCGAGCCACCGGAGCCGCGCTGCGCGAGCTCCTCCGGACCGCCTCCAGCTACCGGGGACCAGTCCCATGGCCGCTGCGAGTGCCACCGCAGGTACTGCGGCGCCCGCACCGGCTGCAGCCCCCAGCACCACAGTCGGTGGATGGCCGGCGAGGAACACGGCGGCGAGGGCGATGATGACCGTCAGGCCGGGACAGATGAAGGCGAGCCCACCGAGCAGCGCTCCCGTGATGCCGGCGATCCGCCAGGCGCAGAAGATCGCCAACTGCGTGGACGCGGGGCCGGGCAGCAGATTGGTTGCCGCGATGCCGTCCTCGAAGTCGTGAGCGGTCAACCACCCCTCCTCTTCGACGCAGAGCCGACGAAGCATGGTGATGTGCGCCGGGGGACCGCCGAAACCCAGTACGCCGATCCGGCCCCACTCCTTGAGGATGGTGCCCGGTCCGACGGGCGCACCTGCGGTGGCGCTCATGGTTCGAGGACCTCGTCGGCCAGTTCGCGCAGTGCGGCGGTGCAGGACTCCAGCGTTCGCCTTCCCTGGGGGGTGATGCGGTAGCACCGCCGCCGGTGTCCTCCCACCACGACGGTCGTGGACGTCAGGTCGCCGGCAGCCTCGAGGTCGTGGAGCAGCGGGTACAAGGTGCCTGGCGACACGGAGTGGCCGTGCCTGGCGATCTCGATTGTGATCGCAGCGCCGAACACATCCTCGGACCTGGCGTGGAACAGGACGTGGAGCCGAACCGCTCCACGGTGGAAGTCCCGGACGAGGTCCATCCCATATCGATACTCGATATCGAAAATCGATACAAGCGTTACCCGACCCCCTCGACACCAGGCCCGTCCGGACCGCTGACCGGACGCCGGAGATGGGAGGAGAGTTTCTGGTGCAGCGTACGGAGATCACTCATCCCGACGCTTCGGACAGCCGGGCACTCGTGGGCGCCGATGCTGCAGACGCCTCAGTGGGTCGTCACTCGGACTGGCTCGTCTTCATCGAGGCCCACCACTCGTCCAGGGCCTCTCGGACCTCGGACCCGATGCCGCTGTACCGGCTGCGCCAGCTGTCCGTGGTGTCGATGAGGCCGACGGCCTTGTCGAGGGTGGCCTTGACGCCTTCGACGGTCTCGTGGTCCGGAATGGCGACCACCAGCCGGGTCTCGTCCCCGGATCCGATCGCCTGCGAGGAGACGCCGGCCTGGTCGGCGGCATCGTCGTAGAGGTCCCGCCAGATGCCATCGGCCTGTCCATCCCAGTCCGAGGACCCGCTGAGCCGCAACGGAAGAGTCACCACCACTTCGCTCGTGCCATCGCGGTGGTACACGTTGAGCTGCTCCGATTCTGTTGCGATCTTGGTCATGGCCGAAGCCTATGCACATCCGCACGCGCTCGCCCAACTGCCACGGAGTGTTCACCTGATTGTCGGTGTCCCGTGTCACTGCGATAACCGGGCCGGGGCCGGAACGGGTTGCGCCCCGATTACGTGGGATGCACCCGGGCCCATCCGGCCGACACCGAGGCGGCCTTGCTGCCCCTGTGTCGGCTCGGATCGACAGTCACACCGTGGCCGGGCCGTCCTTGCCGGCGAGTTCGTCCAGGAGGTCGGCTACGGAACCGACGACCCGTCCCGGCCGATACGGAAAGCGCTCCACTTGGGAGGCACTGGTGACACCGCTCAGGACCAGGATCGTCTGGAGGCCGGCTTCGATGCCTGCCACGATGTCGGTGTCCATGCGGTCGCCCACCATCACGGTCGACTCGGAGTGCGCCCCCAGAGAGTTGAGCGCCTCGCGCATCATCAGCGGATTCGGCTTGCCGATGAAGTAGGGGGCGATACCGGTCGCCTTCTCGATCAGGGCCGCGACCGATCCGGTGGCGGGCAGGATCCCCTCGAGCGACGGCCCCGTCGGGTCGGGGTTGGTGGCGATGAACCTGGCACCACCTTCGACGAGGCGAATCGCCCGTGTGATGGCCTCGAAACTGTAGGACCGTGTCTCCCCGAGGACGACGTAGTCCGGGCTCCGATCAGTGAGGACGTAGCCGGCTTGATAGAGCGCTGTCGTCAGCCCGGCTTCGCCGACGACGAACGCCGTACCACCGGGCCGTTGGGCCTTCAGGAATGCCGCCGTCGCCTCGGCCGATGTCCAGAGTGACGCTGGGGGAATATCCAGTCCGATGTTGGCGAGCCGGGCCGACAGGTCCCGGGCGCTGTAGATCGAGTTGTTGGTCAGCACCAGGAAGGAGCGTCCACCGGAGCGCAACCCGTCCAGAAAGGCATCCGCACCGGGGACCATCTGGCCCTCGTGCACGAGCACGCCGTCCATGTCGCACATCCAAGAGGTCGGTACGGGGCGGCCACTCACCTCGCCAGTTTCGCGCGCCGGGCGCGCAATGCGTGAAAACCTGCCACAACTGTCAGTCGCCCGGCGACGCAGGCAGACCTGGCCGCGATCTTCGGGCCCGCTCGGCAGCTGCCGGCAGCTCAACAGTGAGCGGAGCGTGGGGAGCTACGGACCGGAATCCGGTCAGCGAGAGTCCACCTGCACGTCACCAAGGGTTCGGCCAGAATCTTGTCCGGGCTTGGCCGAAGGAAGGCAGGGCGATGAGCGACACCCAAGCCGGGCCGGCCTGGTGGCAGGCGAGGGACGGCAAGTGGTACGCGCCGGAGCTGCACCCCGGTAGCACCGCGTCACTGGCTGCGTCGCCACCTTGGCACGAGGCACCGGGCAGTCCGGTCGACGCCCGGTCGGCGGGTCCGGGTTGGTGGGTGGCATCCGACGGAAACTGGTATCCACCGGAGACGCACCCGAACGCCACGGGGCACGTCGCTCTGACGGAGCCGGGCGTGGTCGAAAGCGAGGGGTGGGTTGCGGAACCGCTCGGAGTTCACGAGTACCGGTACTTCAACAGGGGTCGGCCGACCAACCTGGAGCGGGACGGCACGCAGGAGTCCTACGAGGAGCAACCGATCGGTCGCGCTGCGGGCGTCCCTCCGGGGCGCCCTGTCGACTCGCAGATTCGTTCGGCGTCCTCCGGTCCTCGGGTCGGTGAGTTCACGCCACCCCGGCCGTCGACGGTGTCCTCGTAGGGCTGTTCGTCTTGCGGGGTGGACCGTCACCGGTGACATCGGCGTGATCCTTGCTCAGCACCGCGCAGGCGCGGGCGCTGCTCGACAATCCTCCGAGTGTCAGGAGGAGCGATTTCCCGGGAAGTCCGAAATCAGGCGCAAGTGTTTGTACCTTCATCTCGTGGCCCATCGGCAGTCAGCGATCCTTCTCGAGTGTCTTCCTGACACTCGGGCCGGCACCTTCCGAGTTCCCGAGCGCCATCGTTCGCAAGGTGGGGACGCCCGTGCAGGTCGATGGTCAGACCGCATGGTGGTTCTCCGATCATGCACCGCTCAACGGGCGGAAGAAGGTACCGGAATCCGAGTACTTCCTTCTCACCGTGAAGGAAGGTTACGAAATCGGAGTGCAGGTCACCTCGAGCAGCGGCGCGGAGCCTCTCGCCAAGAGGACGATGGCCGAGATCTTGGCGACGTTCTGAACCCAGAGCCTGATGGCCAGGGCGCGATGAGGATGAGAGCAACGAGTGCGAACGCCCCGACCCAGGCGAGAGAGCGGACCTGGCGCCGGACACTTGGACGATCCGCCACCGGCGTGTTCCCCCACTACTCTCGGTGGCGAGGTCAGAGCTCGACCGGCAGCCGTCCCGAGAGCGGCCGTACCCCGGCCCTCGCTACGGGACCAACTGGTCGAGGGCCCGTTCGAACAGGTCCCCGTGCAGGTCGACGTCGGCGGTCGTCGTCTCCGGGCACATCAGGGCCATGTTGTGGAACGGGGTGATCAGCACGCCGCGGTTGCCCATGAACAGGTGGAGGTACTCGTTGAGCTCGGGGTCCTCCGACCGGGCCGACTGAGTGCCGTTGACCGGGGCCGGTGAGCAGAACCGGTACTCGGAGCGGGCCCCCAGGCAGACGACCGACCAGGGAAGGCCGTGGCGGTCGATGGCGCGGGCGACCTGGTCGGTGAGGCGCTCGGCGAGCGCGCACATGTGTGTGAAGGCCGCGTCGGTGAGGACGCTTTCCAAGGTGGCGCGAGCTGCCGCCATGCTGAGGGCATTGCCGGCCAGGGTCCCGCCGACGCCTCCGACGTCGACGATGTCGGCCTCGTGCCGCTCGACCAACTCGAGGATGGTGTCGCTGACCCGGGTGCTGAGGCCGAATGCACCGATGGGGATGCCCCCGGCGATCGCCTTTCCGATGGTGACGATGTCGGGGGAGAGGTCCCAGGCTCGGGTGGCTCCGCCCGGGCCGGCCGAGAAGGTGTGTGTCTCGTCGATCATGAGCAGCGTGCCGGACTCGTCGCAGAGCGTGCGCAGTGCGGAGTGGAACCCTTCCTCGGGAAGCACGATGCCGATGTTGGTCAGGGCCGGCTCGGTCAGGACCGCAGCGATCTCTCCGGAGGCGAGCGCTCGGGCCACCGCGTCCAGATCGTTGAACTCCACGGCCACCGTGGTCGAGGCGGGATCCACTGCCGGGGCGACGTTTCCGGGCCGGGAGACGGTTGCGCCGTCGGCTCCGGCCAACACGAATGTCTCGTCGACGCTCCCGTGGTAGCAGTAGGAGAAGACCAGGATCTTCGGCCGCCCGGTGGCCAGCCGGGCCAGTCGGAGGGCCCAGCGGTTGGCGTCCGTGGCGCTCAGGGCGAACGACCACTCGGGAAGGCCGAACCGACGGCTGAGTTCCGCTGCCACCCACTCCGCGTCCTCGCTGGGCAACATGGCCGTGATCCCGCCCAGCGTCTCCACGCGGTGACGGATGGCGGCTACCACCGCATCGGGGGAGTGGCCTGCCATGGCCCCGGTGTCACCGAGGGCGAAGTCCACGTACTCGAGGCCGTCGACGTCGGTGACCCGGGCGCCCTTGGCTCGGGCGAGAGCCAGGGGGAACCCCCCCGCCCAGTTCGCCATCCAGGTCATGGGCACACCGGTGAACAGGTGTTCGGCCCGGGCGAACTGGACCAACGACCCGGGGTGCAGTTCGCGGTACCGGTTGCGCTCAGCGGTCAGCAACGAGGTCAGGTGGGACCGGTCCATGTAGTCCTTTCGGCCGGGAGCGGAATCCTGCGGTCGCTACCAGTCTGCCCGGCATCCGGGGAACGGGGCAACGAGGGAGCAAGGTGCAGCGGGCCCCGTCACCCGCTCCGCTCACCCGTCGATCAGGAAGTCTTCACCTGTAGCGCGTTTGTTCGGCAGCGACTCGATCAGTCGTGCGACCGGTTCGTACCCACCGGCCTTCCACGCCTCCGCCACGGTCTGGCCTCCGAGCTCGCGGTGCCGGGTGAAGTTCCACCACCGGGTCACGTCGCTGTCCTCGTAGCCCTTGTTGGCCAGCAGGATGTTGAGCCGTGTGGCCTCCCATGCCGCATCGTCGGGGCTCAACCCCGCCGGTCGGTCGGGTGCGGCGGCGATCACCTCGGTGCGCTGCTCCATCTCGTGGGCGAGCTCACGGTCGAGATCTCTGGAGACGTGGCCGCGGATGGTCTTCAGCGAGCCACCGGTCAACGCCTGGCGGTCCGTCACCCTCCGTTCCCGCTCGCTCTCGAGGCTGCGCGACCACAGGCGCTGCGCGGTGTTGTCGACGTCGCCGGCGGTCACCCGGAGCCGCAGGCGACGTTCGATGCGTTCAGCGGTCTTCTGCTGGGTCTGCTCGGGGACGTCCGTCGCTCGGCGTCCGTGTGCCTCGTCGGAGGGGGCACCGGCCAGGCGCTTCTCGGAAAGCCCGCCGCGCCGCTCGGGGGCCCAATCGGGTGGGATCGGCGCGCTCGGCGGCGCGGCGGCCGCTGCCGGTTCGACCGGCCGGGACGGGTGCGATGCGTAGCTCTCGGGAGGAAAGATGTCGCCTGTGGTGCCGGCGATGGCGGCGCCGAGGTATGCGGTGGTCCACTCGCTCTGCCCGACGGCCACGGCTGCCGCTCCCGTGGCGGCGAGGCGGGCGACCGGCACATCGAGGCAGGCAGCCAGCGCAATGGCCTCGGTGAATCCGAGCCGTCGGTTGGTGGTCTCCACCTGGGCCACCGTTTCGCGTGTCCAGGCGATGCCGCGGAGCAGCATCTCGTCGGCCAGCGCCTGCTGGGTCAGGTTGGCCTTGGACCTCAGGGCCGCCGCGTTCCGCCGGATGATGTCCTCGATGCCTCGAGTGGATTCACCGTTCATGTCTCCACCTTACTTCGTTCCTGTAAGGAATTTGAACATCATATTCCTTCCTTGCGCCTCTCAAGGGGTAGGTGACGTGCGTTTACGGAGCGTCTGACCTACCCACTGCGGTGGAACTATGAACAATTGCTCAGAGAGTGCCTGATGGGGGCCGATTCGACGGCCGGCGGCTACCCCGGGTTTTCCCAACCGTCTTCCTTCACCGAGCCCATGATGGCCTTCCGAACGGCCGGATGGGTGGATCCGGCCCGGAATCGGACGAACGCGCCGGTGCCCCGCCCAGGACTCGTCTACGAAGCCATTCCGCGATTCCCCCTACAGCTACGAGCCCCTAGTTCCGATTATTGGGGTGAGGAACAGCAACAAGAGGGGTAGACGAAACAGTGACGATGAACCCGCATGAGGTACGCAGAGTGAGTCAATGGTCGGACACCGACTTCGACTTCGACGATCTGGCCCTGCCGGCACAACCGCAATGGCACCGCTGCGGGGCGGTGCACTGCATCGATCGGGGCCCATGGCTGGGCACCTTGGTGTGCTGCATCCGGCAGAGTGGCCACGCAGACGGTCACTCGATGTCGCTCGGTGACGCAGGCGCCCCCGACTACTGGCAGGAGACCTGGCTGTAGGCCGACCGAATCGAGGCGCCGTGTGCGCTCGTCGAACGCCGGGCACTCTTCGTCGGGCGGTGACGTCCCATCCGACCCGGCAGCCTTGCACGCGGAGGCCGGGCTCCGCGGTTCAGGGACGCAGCAGGACTACCTGATCAGCCGCCAGCCACCCGTCGAAGGCCTGTCCCTCGCCTGACCCGGTGGTCGACACCTCCACCCGCATCCCTGCCGCTGGGCCCGATCCGTCTCCGTGCCGTCCCATGGTGCCCGTCGTGTGGACAGCCACGCCCTCGCCGGTGAAGTTGATGAGCACCGTGTAGGCGTCGTCGTCCAGCGTCCGCCGGTAGCCGAGGACGCCCTCGGGGGTCTCGAGGAGATCGAATGCGCCGAGGGTCAGTGCGGGTGAACGGTGGCGGAGGGCGATCAGGCGCCGGTAGAGGTGGAGGATCGATCCGTTGTCGTCCCGTTGGTCGTGGTGGTTCCGATGGTCGGACTCCGGGGGGAACGGCAACCACGGCTCGACGCCTGCTGCGGTCGGCCAGCCGTGGTCAGCCGCGCCGTCCCAGGGGATCGGTGCCCGGCACCCGTCACGCCCTCCCGGGTCGACCCTGCGCTCGGCCGGGATGACGGCGTCGAGCAGGCCGAGCTCTTCTCCCTGGTAGAGGAACGGGGTCCCGCGCAGTGTCAGGAGCAGCACCGCTGCAGCTCGAGCACGTGCTTCGCTCCGTGCTGCCCGGGTGGACTCGTCCTCTCGCCGGAGGGCGGCCGCGAAGTCGTACCGGGTGCGGTGGCGCGGATTGTCGTGGTTGGAGAGCACCCAGGTCGGCCAGGCGTCCCGGGGCTCCAGGGCACCGTAGGCCTGCTCGATGCAGTCCGTCCACGGGTGCTGTTGCCACGGGGCGAACAGCGGCGGGAAGTTGAATGCCAGGTGGAGTTCGTCATCGTGGCCGTAGTACGTGGCCACCGTGGCCGTGGACAGCAGGAAGACCTCGCCCACGATCACCCGGTCGCCGGGATAGCCGTCGATCAGGGCACGGATGTCCCTCAGCCGTTCGTGGGTCACCGGCACGTCGTTGAGCGCGCAGTGGGGGATCCCGGCCACGGGCCCGGGGTCATCGGGGAGGTCGGGGTCCTTGCCGATGCCGTGGATGACGTCGGCCCGGAACCCGTCCACCCCGCGGTCCAGCCAGAAGCGGAGCACCTCGTGCATGGCATCGACGACGGCCGGCTCGTCCCAGTTGAGGTCGGGCTGGGTCGACTCGAAGAGATGGAGGTACCACTGTCCCGTGAGCTCGTCGAAGGTCCACGACGGGGCGGAGAGGTCGAATGCGGCCACCCAGTTGTTGGGTGGCTCCCCGCCGGGCCTCCCGTCGCGCCAGACGTACCAGTTGCGGTGTCCGCTGGACCTGTCCGAGCGCGCGTCGACGAACCAGGGATGCCGGTCCGAGGTGTGGTTGGGCACCCAGTCGATGATCACCTTGAGGCCGAGTGCATGGGCAGAGGCCAACAGGGCGTCGAAGTCGTCGAGGTTGCCGAACAGCGGGTCCACGGCGCAGTAGTCGCTGACGTCGTAGCCGAAGTCGGTCATCGGCGACCGGTAGAAGGGCGAGACCCACAGGGCGTCCACCCCGAGCCACGCCAGGTCGGCCAGGTGCGACCGGATGCCGGCGAGGTCGCCGATCCCGTCGCCGTCGGAGTCGGCGAAGGACCGGGGGTAGATCTGGTAGAAGACGGCCTGCTTCCACCACGGTGCTGCCGTCAACGGTTCCCCTGTCCTCGGGCCCACCGGCGCTGTGTCGCGCGTCTCCTTGGGCGACGACCGGCGGCCATGGTGATCAGGCTTCGGACCGAGCCTTGATGCGACCCGGGGTGGTGACCGTTTTCGACACGGTTCGACGTTAGCAACGGAGGCCACGGGTCGGTCGACCCGACCGCGGCCGGACGACCTGGCGTGGTGGCCCGCAAACGGGACTGCGTGTTCGGGCGGGGTCCCATCGGGCGTCGGATGCGAGCGCTTCACTGATGTCCGCGAGGGCCCCGTGCCCGCCGACCACGGTCTGGAGGCGGTCGGCCGCTCGAGCGGCCACGCGCTGCGCATTGGCGCCGAACCCGCGTCGGAGGCCACCCACCACCGCAGCAGGTGCCACGACCACGTCGTAGATCTCTGCACACGGCAACGGGATGCGATCCGCGACCTTGACGTCCTCGATGACGGCGTCCCGCGCCGTTCCTGCCCGGGACGGACCGTGGTTACAGTTTGCGCCCGCCCGTGCCGAAGAATTCCACAGAAGGAAGAAATGCATCGGAAAGAGAGGTGGCGCCGTGGTTGAGCGCAGGGCGGTAGAGAACGGGTCTCTCCTCGGCGAGCGGCCGTCGGGAAACATCCCTCCCGAGAGCTTCGGCACCGGACGGGTCTGCATCGAGCCCGACTGCCAGGTGCGCCTGTCGCGCTACAACAGCACCGAATGGTGCGCGCTCCACGAGTGCCCCGCGTCGACGCAACGGACGTACGACACCTCGCTCCGACCGAAGGGCGCCCGACGCAATTCGTCCGGCCGCCGCCGCCGCAGCCAGCGCAAGGCGGCGGCCTGAGGCACGGGGCGCCCCTGACCTCAGCACCTGGGGGTGCCTTGACGACGGGCCTCCCCTCCGTGCCGGTCCCCCCGGCCACCACATGCCGCACGGTCGACGCCGGGACCGATCTGCACTTCCTCCCACCGCGGTACACGCGTCCGCGGTTCCCCTGGTCCCTCCCGCCCCTCTCGGGTAGCGCCGGTTGCATATCCCCTCGGTACACTGCGGGTCGGCTGCAGGTCGGAAGGTGACAATGACGAGTCGACTCGAAGGGACTGAGGAGATGCTGCAGAGCCAGGTCCTCGCCGAGTCCATCACCTTCGCCGTCGTCCCTTCCCGCCATGTGGCCGTCGACCAGGTCATGGCCCATCCCACCGAACCGGAACGCTGAGTGACCTTGGGCGGCTACCCGCCCGCCCGGCATATCCTGGGTGACCTGGGCATGGTGGCCGAGGTCACCTCCGAGTCCGAGGCGAGGATGCGGACCCGGGTGACTCCCCACATCACCGGTGCCGACGGCGGCGTGCGGGCCGGGGTGCTGGCCACGCTGGTGGACATCGTCGGCGGCGCCATCGCCGCCGGCGCGCTCCAACCCGACTGGATGGCAACGGCCGATCTGGCCTTGCAGGTGGTCCGCCCGGCGATCGGGCCGTGGGTCGAGGCCCGGGGGACCGTGGTGCGGAAGGGGAGGACCACCCTGGTCATCGAGGCCCTGGTGTTCGAGGTCACCGACGACGGGTCCGACCTCGATGCCGCCACCGGGGACCCTTCCCCGGTGGCCTGGGCCTCGATGACCTTTGCCGTGCTCAAGGCCCGTAACCCGGCGTCCTCGATCCAGATGCCGACGGAGTTCCCGATCCGGTGGGAGTTTGTCGGAGACGGCCTCGACACGTCCATCGTCGATGCCGTCGACCTCTCGGTGGTGGATGCCGTCGGGGGCCGGGTGTCGCTACCGGTGCAGGAGTACGTGTCCAACTCGTTCGGCGCCGTGCAGGGCGGGGTGATGGCCCTGGTGGCAGAGGTGGCCGGCGCCGAGGCACTGGAAGCGGCACAGGGCTCCGACGGGGCGTCCGTCGTGGTCACCGACCTGCAGGTGGTCTACCTGGCCCCGGGACGCCACGGACCGATCGCGACGACGGCGACCGTGCTCGATGCAGGTTCGAGAGGCCGTCACAGCGCTGTCGTCGAGTTGGTGGACGAGGGGGGCGAGGGACGGCTGGCCACGGTGGTCAACATCGGCGCCACCGTGGTGGACATCCCTGCACCGGCCACGTCATGAGTGACGACGTGGAGGGTGACACCGGCGATGCGGAGGGCCACACCGCGGATCGCCGGCACCTGGTGGGTGAGTACTTCCGCCTGGAGCGATGGGAGATCCCGCCCCCGCCCGGTGTCGACGCCCCTTCCGAGCTCGGTGGACGTGTTCCGGTGGACGCGCACCAGCGGGGATCCGGCGGCGGTCTGCGGGCCGGCGGCCTGCTGACCTGTATCGACTCGGTGGGCGGCTTCCTCTGTGGCCTGGCGGTCCTCCCCGAGTGGATCGTGACCACGTCCATGATGGCCACGATCTCGCAGTTGGACCATCGGGGACCGCTCCGACTGCACGGCCGGGTCCTGCGGCGGGGACGCAACTCGGTGGTGGCACGGTTGGACGTGGTCGACGAGGGCCGTGATGGCCTGCCGGTGGCGGCGGCGATGATCACGTGTGCCGTGCTCGATCCGGGCGGCATGGTGCGGGAGTTCGAGCGGCCCTACCGCACGCCCATGGCCCCCCTCCACCCGGGGGCGCCGGCTCCCGAGGAGTTCTTCTGCATCGAGCCCGGGGTCGGCCCGGTCACCCGGCTCGAACCGGCCGGTCATCTCCGCAACCCGTGGGGCATCCTCCACGGCGGGGCCGTGGCCATGCTCGCCGATGTCGCCGCCTGCAGGGCGGCCCAGGCGGGGCCCGGTCGTGCGAAGGCCACCGGGTCGGTGGCCGCGGCCGACACCGTGCTGCACTACCTCCGTCCGGTGAGAGTCGGTCCGGTCGAGGCCAGGTGTCAGGTCGTGGGCCACCGCGCCGGCCGCGCCGTGGTCCGGTTGGCCATTCACGACGTCGGGGCCGGGGACCGGCTGGTCACCCTGGGGTCGGTGGCCGTCCTCGACGTCTAGGCCGACGGTCGCCGGTAGCCGGCATCAACCCGAGCGTCCTCCACGAAGTTTGCCATTCCACCATGCGCCACCCTCCATCGGACAAACCCGACTTGTTCGGTCAGCTTTATGACCGTACAGTCGGTCCTGAACCGTTGGTGACCGGTGCACTCGAGAAAGGCATGACCACCATGA
>PLHF01000091.1 GCA_003138855.1 Acidimicrobiaceae bacterium
CCTCGACCCTCGGTCCGGAAGGTCTAGGTCATGTCCGGGCCCCGCCGGCGGACCGACTCCACCGCCTGCATGGCGTCGCGCAGATTGCGGAGCCAGTCCTCGGTATTCGTGCCCACGAGCTTCACGCACCAGGCCAGCGCATCGGAACGGCTGCGGGCGACCCCGCTGTCGACCAACGTGTCGAGAACCAGGCGCTCGGGTTGGCGGAGGCGGGTCATGACCGGCACCGAGAGGCTGGTGAAGACCTGGGTGGTGTCGCCGGCCTCGGCCCCCCAGGCGACGTTCCGCTGGAAGAGGTGCTGCGCTTCGCGGGCGATGGCCATGCGCTCGTCGCGGGTCTCCTCCCGGAACCGGGTGATGCGACCGGCTTCCGCAGCGGACCTTGACGGGGCGTCGTCCCCCTCGGGGAGTGCGGGGGCCGCCACTCGCCCGACCACCAGGATCTCGTCGCGGTCGACCGTGACGGTCGGCGGCGCCTCGAACCAACCGTCGGGGAGCCGGCCGGCGAGCCAGCCGGTGAGCCCGTCGACCGAAGGCTGCTCGCCGTCGCCGGGCCCTCCGCCTCGACGCCCGGTACGGGCCCGCCCGCCGGACAACGCGTCGTCGAGGCCAGACGGCCGGGACCAGGCACTCTCTCGGGGATACCTCATGATGTCTGCCTCCTTGATGATTACAACATTACAGTGCAATAGAGCTGAATATACACGGTGTCGGCAGAGGTCGTGCGCGACCCGGTTCCCGGCTGTTCCGCGTCGTGCATGCGGGAGCGCGACCACTGCCCGGCGTCGGGCGTCGGGCGTCGACAGGTCGGCTGGCTAGGGTCGTGCCGTGCCACTGCTCGTCGCCGCACCGGACAAGTTCCGTGGCACCGCCACCGCCCACGAGGTCGCCGAGGCCATCGACCGGGCGGCGTCCCCGCTGGGCTGGACGGCGGTCGCCGTGCCGCTCTCCGACGGAGGGGAGGGACTGCTCGAGGCATTCGACGCCCCAGGATCCAGGCTCGAGACCACTTCGGTGACCGGACCGGACGGTGCGGCGGTAGGTGCCTCGTGGAGGGTCCTCGGCGACACGGCCGTCATCGAGATGGCACGCGCCTCGGGTCTCGTCCTGGCCGGCGGGGCCAGGGGCAACGATCCGCTGCGTGCCACCTCGCGGGGCACGGGCGAGCTGATGGTGGCGGCCTCGGACGCCGTTGGGGTCGGCGGCACCGTGGTGGTGGGCCTCGGTGGGTCGGCCACCACCGATGGAGGCCTGGGCGCGCTCCGCGCCGTCGAGGAGGCCGGCGGGCTGCACGGTGTCACCCTGGTCGGCGCCTGCGACGTGCGTGTCGGGTTCGTGGAGGCGGCCACGTTGTTCGCCCGGCAGAAGGGAGCGAGCGCCGAGCAGGTCTCCGAGCTGGAGGATCGGCTGCGGTCGTTGGCCGACCGCTACCGCCGGGAGTTCGGGATCGACGTGGTCGCCGCCCCCGGTGCCGGGGCCGCGGGCGGACTGGGCGGTGCACTCCTCGCTCTGGGCGGCACCCTGCGGTCGGGCTACGAACTGGTGGCCGAGTTCCACGGGCTGCGCCGGTTGCTGGAGCGGGCACAGCTGGTGATCACCGGTGAAGGGCTGCTCGACCGGTCGTCGTTCTCGGGCAAGGTGGTCGGTGGCGTGGTCGGTGACGCTGCGACCCTCGGCGTCGACGCCCTGGTGGTGGCCGGTCGGGTGTCCGACGACGCGGCCGTCGCTGCCCGCGAAGCGGGTCTCCGTGTCGTGTCCCTGAGCCGGCGGTTCGGGGAGCGTCGGGCGATGGAGGACACCGTCGCCTGCGTCGAGTCGGTCGTCCGGGATGCCCTGGGCCCGACCGGGCGCGGGTAGGGCCGGCGCCCTCCCCGGAGATGGTCCGGCACGCGGCCTGCGGTACGCATGCGGAGGTCGGTCCCCTAGACTGCTCTGGTCAAGTTCGGTTCGAGATGCCGCCCCGCTGCCGGGGCATCGGCTGCTCCGTCGGACGGCTCGACGATCGGCCAGCACGGTGCAGCAGTGGTCGGTTCCGATCTCCTCTCCCTGCTGTCACGGACCGAGAGCATTGCCATGCAGACCGAGCACGAGGCGCCCGTCGGCGCGACGTCCAACCGGGAGGACTTCGCCGAGTTGTCCAGGAGGGTCCGTGACGGGGGGCTGTTGGCACGTCGCGGGACCTACTACGCGGTGAAGATCGCTGCCACCCTGGCTGCCCTGGCAGCCCTGGTGGCCACGGCAGTGATGCTGGGAAACAGCTGGTGGAACCTGGCCGTGGCCGCCGGATTGGCATTCGTGCTCGCCCAGCTCGGCTTCATCGGTCATGACGCCGGACATCGTCAGGTCTGTGCCCACCGCCGGTGGAACGACGTGGTCGGCCTCGTGGCAACGAATCTGCTGACCGGGTTCAGCTTCGGCTGGTGGTTGACCAAGCACAACCGGCACCATGCGCACACCAACACGGACGGAAAGGATCCGGACCTCGTCCCCGGTGCGCTGGTCTACACGCCCGTCCAGGCCGAGCAGAGAGGACGGTTCGGCCGGTGGTTCGGTGGCATCCAGGCGGTCACGGTGTTCCCGCTCCTGTTCCTCGAGGCGCTCAACCTGCACGTGGCCAGCTCGATCGCCCTGGCCCGCCGACGGGATCGGGCTGCCCTGCTCGAGGCCGTCCTGCTCGCCGTGCACGGGGGGATCTTCTTCGTCGCACCGTTTCTGCTCCTCTCGCCGGTGCGGGCGCTGGCCTGCATCGCCGTGACCCAATCCCTGTTCGGCTTCTATCTCGGGGCGAGCTTCATCACCAACCACGTCGGTATGCCGACGCTCAGCGGGAGCGATGACCTCGGATTCCTCCGCCGCCAGGTGCTGACGTCGCGCAACCTGTCCGGGCGCACCTTCACCGGGTTCATCTTCGGCGGGTTGGACCTCCAGATCGAACACCATCTGTTCCCGACCATGCCCAGGGCCAACCTCCGCCGGGCGCGTGCACTGGTGCGCCCCTTCTGCGACGAGCGCCGGATCGCCTATGCGGAACAGAGCCCGTGGAGCGCCTATGGCGACGTGCTCCGGCACCTTCGGATCGCCGGCAGGGGCTGGTCCGGCGCCGTCATCGAGTAGCACCTTGCCGCGGTCGGCGGACGCACGCCAACCCACCTCCGGTCCGGGGATCGTGCGGACGGGCGGGACGAGGCCCTCACCTGCAGGTTTGCCCGGATGCCGCCGGTCCGGGCAGGGCAGGGCCCGTCGCTCCGGCCCCTGATAGGGTCAGGACCACAACAGAGGTTCTACGACGGGGAAGCCGGTCGAATTCCGGCGCTGGTCCGCAACCGTAGGTGGCGACAGAGGTCGCCACGAGTCGGGATGCCGTCGTAGGGCTTGGTTGAGCCCCTACCCGTCGAGAACAGCGGCAAGGGCTCGGTCGTCCGCCAGTCCGGTGTGGGCTCTCGGAGTTTCCGGGTCGTTGCTCCGGAAGTGAGGACCCCTCCCATGTCCACCAATCGCCTTTGGGCGTCGGCAGGGCTCTGTGCCTGCCTGATGGTTGCGGTCGCCGCGGCACCGTCGACGGCAACTGCTGCCCCGGAACGCCCGGCTTCGTCATCGCTGCCGGCACTTCCCCAGAACGTTGCGGCCCGGCAGGGGGCGGCGTGGCTGGCCGGCCAGCTCACCCCCGCCGGCTACGTCCCGTTGGAGGCGACACCGGGGCAGGCCGACCTGCCCGCCACCGTCAACACGGTTCTGGCCCTGGCCAGCGCCGGAGTGGACCGGACGGCGGCCACCAACGCCATCGGGTACCTCGAGGCCAACGTGGACCAGTACGTCACCGCCGACGGCGTCGACGGGCCGGGTCAACTCGCCCTGCTCATCCTCGACGCCCATGCCCTCGGCGTCGATCCGCACAGTTTCGGCGGCACGGACCTGGTGGCCCGGCTGCTGGCCACCGAGCGCACCTCCGGACCTGACGCCGGCCTGTTCGGAGCGCAGGACCCGACGTTCGACGGCGCCATCCGCCAAGGATTCTCCTTGGCAGCGCTGGCCGACGCCGGCGTCACCGACCCGGCCCAGGTGGGCGCAGCCGAGTCCTGGCTCACCGGACAGCGGTGCCCTGACGGAGGGTGGACCAGCTACGTCACCACGGCGAATCCGTGCAACGGCGATCCGGGTAGCTACCAGGGCCCCGACACCAACTCCACGGCCCTTGCCGTCGAGGGCCTGGCCGCACAGGGCGCCCTCTCGCCGACCGCGGCAACCGACGCTGCAGGCTTCCTCGCCGGCGCACAGGACAGCGACGGTGGCTGGGGCTACTACCCCAACACTGCGAGCACACCGGGTTCCACGGACCCCGACTCGACTGCCTGGGTGATCCAGGCCGTCGTCGCGCTGGGCCTGTCGCCGTCGGCGAGCCAGTTCACCCAGGGGGATGCCAACCCCGTCTCCTCGCTCCTCTCGTTCCGGGTCACCTCGGGAGCGGGCCGGGGCGCGTTCTTCTTCCCGCCGAGCACCGACCCCGATCTGCTCGCCACCTACCAGGCCGTGCCGGCCCTCGCCGGAGCAGCACTCCCGGTCAGCTCCTCCGTCTGGGCACAAGGCCTCTGGCTGGCGGGGCGTGACGGCGGGGTGTTCGCCTACGGGGACGCCACCTTCGCCGGCTCCCACGGCGGCTCGCCGCTCAACGCTCCCATCGTGGGCATGGCCGCCAACCCTGACGGACAGGGCTACTGGTTGGCGGGGCGTGACGGCGGGGTGTTCTCCTACGGGGACGCCTCCTTCGCCGGCTCCCACGGCGG
>PLHF01000052.1:0-2309 GCA_003138855.1 Acidimicrobiaceae bacterium
CATCAGCTCCACGGCTGCCCGAGTTCCCGCTCAAGGCGGTGGCTCCGCCAGTCGAGGACGACCCAGCGTCGAACCGCGCCACCGTTCCCAGCCTGCTCCACCGAGAGCACCGACCATCGAACACGTCCCTACCGGTTGAGGCCATGCCGGACGGACAAGGCGTCAGGCCCGCCGACTATCCGCACTTGAAACTTGTCCGCAAGATGGCTTCAGGCTGCCGAGTGGTCGCCTCCGATGATCCCCCGTCTTTGGCCTCAGTCACTGAACTGCGCTTCATCGCACAGCATCACTGGTTTGGTCAGGGCAATACCAAGCTTCTTGGATTAGCGTTGACTCCCTCATGAGGCCACGGTGGATCCTTGCGGCAGCGACGGCCATCGGGCTTTCGCTGGTGCCACTGAGCGGAGCCATACCGGCCGGCGCGGCCGCCACGCCCTCCATCACGAGCGTCCCAGTCCAAGTGGTCCAGACCTCCGACGGAGCCGTCAGCTACCGAAGCGACGGGAGCGGTCCGTCCCTCGTCCTGATCATGGGCCTCTCGGGCAGCCAGGACACCTGGCCACCCGACCTCGTGAACGCGCTGGCTACGCGGCACCGGGTGATCACTTTCGACAACGCCGGGATCGGCCAGACGGCGATGCCGCCCGGCACCCTCACCATCACGGCCATGGCCGATCAGACGGCAGCCTTCATCACGGCCCTGCATCTTCATCACCCTGCCGTGCTGGGCTGGTCCATGGGCGGGATGATCGCCCAAGCCCTGGCCGTTCGGCATCGCGGGGACGTGGGCCGCCTGGTGCTCAGCGCCACCTTCTCGGGCAACGGGAAGGCCACGCTCCCCACGGCCGCCAGCGCCTCGGCGCTGGCCAACGCTGGCGGCACAGACAACGGAAATGCCACCATGGCCCTTCTCTTCCCCCCTGACCAGCTGGCCACCCAGGGCCCGGCGTTCATCAAGGCCCTCACTGCGTACCCGAACCTGTACCTGCCATCGGCGACGGTGGACAAGGCCCAGCTCGCGGCGGTGACCAGTTGGGCAATTGGCTCCGACCGAGCCGGGCATGGTCGCATCGTGGCGCGCACGCTCATAGGTGACGGGGCTGACGATGTGCTCACGCCTCCTGCCAACGCCCAGAAGATGGCCCGGGCCATCCCCGGGGCCCGGGTCGTCATCTACCCCGACGCCGGGCACGGCTTCCTCATACAGGACGCCACCGCCTGGGCGGCCGAGGTGAACAAGTTCTTGGGATAACCCCCCGATGCCACGTGGCCATTGCCCTGGTGACGGGGCTGACCCTGTGGACCAAGGGGCTCGGGACCGGACTGGCCCAACTGGCTACGTACTGAACCGACCAAGGGCCGGCCAAAGGCCGTTTGGAGTTTCACTTCTGCATCTCCGGATCCCGGACAGGAGGGCCACAACACCGGTTCGGTGGGGCCGTCCAGCCCTCCTGTCGAATTCCCCGTGGTCGGCAGAGGAGGTCAGCCTGCGTGAAGGAGACTCCGAGGCACCGTCCTCAGCCTTGAAGGCTGAGCACCTCCTCTGTGACACCAGCCCTAGAGGCTTGAGGACCTCGCGGACGTCCTCAGCTGCCGCACCCACGCCGAACACATACCCGCAGCGAGTGAACAACATCGATGTAGTTCGACACGTCTCACGACCATTTCTGAGCCCGGGCCTTGTCAACTCCACAAGCACGGGAGTACGGTGAACAATTAGTGGATACAAATGAGTACTCAGTGGAGCCACCCGATGGGCTCGCCGAGCGGATCCGCACCTATCGCCTGAAGCACGGGATGACACAACGGGAAGTGGCGGATCAACTGGGTGTGACCCAGCAATCAGTCGCCCGATGGGAGCAGGGATCGCCGCCGAGGAGGTACATGCTTCGCGCCATCGAATCGCTGCTCGTGGAGACCGACGCGGGTGACCAATCAACGGACCTTGCTGAGATCATCGGCATTCGTCCTCCTGTCGCCGGGAGCGTCCAAACACGCGGTATCGAGGATGCCCGAAAGGTCTATGTGCAGGGTTGCCTCAAGCTCCTCGAGCGTGGCGAACGGCTGCCCAACAGGGTGCTCCTGTTGCTCGCCGACGAACTCGGCTGGGGCGTCGACGACGGCTGAATCGAAAGGCAAGATCTGCACCGAAGGTGAGCCAAGACCGAAGGGCTCCGTAGCTACGTGGCCTTCTGGTGGAGCCAGTGGACGCGAGCCGAACGGGTCCTCAGCTTTGCACGCTGAAAATGCAGTTCCGTGACTCAGCCAGCGAAGCTGAGAACATCCAACTCGCTGATGTGTGGCGAGTC
>PLHF01000052.1:2456-21153 GCA_003138855.1 Acidimicrobiaceae bacterium
CTCCGGGCTATGACGGGGGAGGGAGTGCTCCCAAGGGACGACCAGGGCAACGCCGTGCGGGCTTTGGTGGCTGACAGGTCACGCGTGCTGGTCGTCCAGGCCACTGGCTGGGGCAAGTCGGCGGTCTACTGGGCGGCGACGTCGGCCATCAGGTCGCTCGGTGGGGGACCGACCCTCGTCGTGTCCCCTCTGCTCGCTCTGATGCGGGACCAAGTCAAGGCGGCCGAGGGTGCCGGTCTGACTGCAAAGACGATCAACTCCACCAACGTCGGCGAATGGAATGCCGTCATGCAGGGGGTGGAATCCGGTGGGGTCGATGTTCTCCTCGTCTCACCGGAGCGCCTGGCAAACCCCACGTTCGCGCGCCGGATCGGCCCGGTCATCGAAAGAGCAGGCCTGATCGTCATCGACGAAGCCCACTGCATCTCCGATTGGGGGTTCGACTTCCGTCCCGACTACCAGCGACTCTCGAAGGTACTTGTGGCCTCGCCAACGACACCCGTCCTCGCCACCACGGCTACCGCGAACAGTCGAGTGACCGACGACGTCGCCAGACAGCTCGGCTCCTCGACAGTGGTGCTGCGAGGCAGCTTGGCGCGGTCCTCGCTGACACTCTCCGTCATGCCCGGCCTCGGGCCCCTCGAGCGATTCGCCTGGGTGGATGGCGCCCTCGACCTGCTTCCCGGATCGGGGATCATCTATGTGCCAACAGTTGCCGAGACCGAGCGTATGACCGGCTTCCTCTCGGCTCGGGGACACGTGGTCGCTGCCTACTCGGGCAGGCTCGAGGCGGAGGCCCGAGAGCGCATCGAGGACGACTTACGAGCCAACCGGTTGAAGGCGGTGGTGGCAACCTCGGCGCTCGGCATGGGGTACGACAAGCCGGATCTCGGCTTCTGCCTCCACGTGGGTTCCCCGGACTCGCCCGTCGCCTACTACCAGCAGGTCGGCCGGGCCGGCCGGGCCATCGATCGCGCTGAGGCAGTACTGCTCCCGGCCGAGGGCGACGAGCGGCTCTGGGAGTTCTTCGCCACCGCCTCGATCCCGGACCCGGACAACGTGGCGAAGGTCCTTGCTGCACTGACTGACAACGGGTCCCCGATGAGCGTGGCGGAGATGGAGTCGGTGATCGGCGTTCGCCGGGGACGCGTCGAGTCGCTGGTCAAGATCATGGCCGTCGAGGGGGCTGTCGAGCGAGTTGCAGAGGGATGGCGGGCGACGGGTGTGCCGTACGTCTATGACCAGCACAAATGGGACGCCATCCGGGCCGCACGAGCGGCAGAGGCAGACCTCATGCGGTCCTATGCCGGGGGTCTTGGCTGCCTGATGGAGTTCCTCCAGCGGGCACTGGACGACCCCGACCCCGGCCCATGTGGGCGGTGCTCGGTCTGCACTGGTGACCTCCCCGCTCAGGGCTACGCCATCGACCCCGGAGCCATAACCGCAGCGAGGATCTACCTGCGCGGCGCAGATGTCGTCATCGAGCCCCGGAAGCTCTGGCCCCGAGGACTCGGCGGCCGGCGCTCTGGCAAGATAGTGGGAGCCCTCGCCGGGCGGGCGCTCCTCTATGCCGACGCCCCTGAGTGGCGTGAGGCGGCAAGATCCATCGCCGGACCGGACCGCGCTCTGGACCAAGACGTGGTTGACGGAGTGATCGCAGTCCTGAGTCGCTGGCGTGAGCGCTGGCAAGCGCGACCCGTAGCCGTCGTGCCCATGCCGTCACGCCACCACTCCCGGTTGGTCGAGGACCTCGCTCGGCGCATCGCTGAAGTCGGCCGACTCCCAATCATCGAGGCCCTCGAGGCCGTCGGACCACCGCCGCCCGGAGACGTCCCTTCAGCACCCCGCGTTCAGGCCCTTCTGGCCGGACTGCGCCTGCGAGAGGGCGTCCAGCTGCCGACCGAAGGTCCTCTCCTCTTGGTCGATGACTCTTACCGGAGCGGCTGGACCATGACCGTGGCGGCATCCCTTCTCCGAGAGGCCGGGGCAGGCGCGGTGCTACCGCTGGTGGTCCATCAGCTTCCGTGACCGCCTCAGTCCCCACCTGCAGCGGTCAGTGAGCCGACCGATATGACAAAGGCCATGGCTCCGCTGGCCGGGCCATTTGCATCGGGAGTCTGCGACGTCCTGCCTCCTTTGCCCGCGTCTTCGGAATGGATCGGCCCGGGGTCCTGGAGACTCTGGGTACCCGGATGACATTCTCGGCACCCACAGGTGCGCTCACACTCACTTTGATCGAATCAACTGCGATGGACGGCACGTCCAGATGCAGGTACCTCATTCGTAAGCCAACGTCAGCTTGGGCGGCGGACGCGTGACCGTAACGCGTGCCACTCTGCCGTCGGGCTAGGACGTGATCGCCACCGCCACCGCAGGCGTCCGCAGAAACGTGCTCGTGGCCGCCTCGCCGAACGTTGCCTGGGAACACTCCGGCTCGAGGCTGGCTGGATCCGCATTCGGGGGCGAGCGAGGCGGCATCCGTGCGTCAGTGCGAGCATGTGAGTCAGCACCTCCTTAGATCGCTGCACTGGGGCAGGAGGGCTCCTCGGTGTCCCCTATCGCGAGCACCCCTGTCGTCCTTGCCGCACCTGCCGATGCCGGCTTCAGTGAACCGGATCAGAATCCGGCTGTCGGCTCTCTGAGCTGGGGGTTCACGGCCCCAAGCCAGTATCAGGCACCCCGCAGGAGACATGGGTCAACTGAATACTGAGCAACCTCCGGACAGTGGGGATGGCGGCGGAGGATTGCCCATGGCTCGATAACGGTGGATGGTGCTTATCGTAAGGCAGCCCGATGTACGGTGGCCATCGATGGCCGAATCGTCACCAGATCCAGCCGATCGTGAACTCTCCGAGGGACAGTTTCCACCTGAGGGCCAGACCAATCGGACGAGGGACGATAAGGTCGCGTGGGGGATCGCCTCAAGTAGCGAGCACCGATGGCCTGCATCTGTCGCCGTATTGGTGGCGATCGCCCTCCAGGTCGTCCTTCCCGAAAGGGTCATTCAGGGCCTCGGACCTCGCTGGCTCATACCCACCCTCGAAGGCGTGCTCCTCGTTGCATTGATCGTTGCCAATCCAGGCCGGATCAACCGAGAGTCATCCTTTCTTCGCGGGATGTCGTTGGTTCTGATTGCGATGATCACTCTGGCGAACGTCGTCGCCTTAGGTGAATTGGTAAGGGCCCTCTTGGAGCACACCAATGCGGGTGGCCGTTCACTGGTATTCGCCTCCGTGCCGATCTGGCTCACCAACGTGATCGTGTTCGGGCTCTGGTATTGGGAACTCGATCGGGGTGGTGTTGCTGCCCGTCTCAGGCAGAATCACCGACGCCCGGATTTTCTGTTTCCGCAGATGTCCACTCCAGGATCTGGCCCACGCTGGACACCAGACTTCATGGACTATCTCTACACATCATTTACCAATGCGACGGCATTCAGCCCGACCGACACGATGCCACTGACAGCCTGGGCCAAGTTGTTGATGATGGTGCAATCGTTGGCGTCGCTCCTGACGGTTGCACTGGTGATATCGAGAGCAGTGAACATCCTCAACTGACCACTTGGTTCCGAGCCCTCCCGATATGTGAATGGGGGTCACGGCCGCGACTCCCGTGCCGAGTGCACAAGCCGAGAAGTGACCCCTCGCTGCCGGACCTGGGGGCAACCTTCAAGGCTGACCAGTTGCCGCGGTTCGCAGCATTGCACGCTGAGAACGGGAAGAAGGTCAATGGCAGCTTCTCGTGTGCACGATTGCACTTGGGATTTCGACACCAACACCGAGGAGTCGCACTCCGTCGGATGGAGTTGGCTGCAGCTCGACCGTCCAAACGTGCCATAGGCTGCCGACGCGGTGGCGATGCTCCGGAAACTCATGGTGCGCCATTGACTCGGTTACCATCCGTGCCGAGGCGGCGCCAGACATCGGAGAGCAAGTGCACGCAGGTGGCGGAGTTTCGCAGGGCGAACCAGTAGCCGGGCCGGGATCCTCCGACGGATTGCCAGAGAAGGCTCAGGCCGATGAAGCGCCGACCGATGTGGGGTCATCGGTCGCAGCTGATCCAGCCGTTGCCTCGAAGGGCCGCCACCGATCGCTGATCTTCGGGATCATCGGTGCCGCCATCGTGGTCGTAGTCGTGATCGTGGGCATCTTCGTCTTCTCCGAGGCGTCAGCAGCCATCTCGGCTGGCAGTGGCACGGCGACGATCACCTGGACACCGGCGCCGAACAACGGAAACACCATCGGCAACCCACCCCAGTCGTTCGCCGGAAACATCGGAGGCCACTCAGTATCAGGGGTTGCCACTCTCACGCTTCCAACCGGCAGCACAAACCCGTTCCTGACCACGACGGGTGCATCGAAGGATGTCCAGGTCTTCCGGTACAAGGGGTCGTTCGCTGGGAAGTCGTTCGACATCGGCGTGCTCATCGGGACTCCGCTCTCACCCAGCTCCTCCGGCGCCGAGTCCTTCACCATCACGGGGACCTATGACGGCCAGACGGTCCACGCTGACCTCGGCGCACCCACGAACCCCAATCTGAGTTCCCCGCCAATCCCCTTTCACGGGACGATCGGGAAGTGGAAGGTGACGGGGGCCATTCACGGACCGACCGGGACGAGTCAGAAGCAGACGGCCACGGCGACATACACGGTGAGCTCGTAGCTCGACTGATGAGCCTTCTCACGGCACGACTGAGTGGCACCCGATACGGTCTGGACCATGCCTGTGTGGAATAAGGGTTGGATTCCGGCAACCGTGGGAGAGGCACGGGAGTACCTCGATGCCCACGAGACAGATGGTGACCCAGCGATCGTAGAGGCCTGTGAGGCCAAGATCGACGTGATCGAGCATCGGTCCGGTACTGGCGGTCAGGAGAGCGGACACACGGAACCGTCCACATTCGCGAAGCCTCCCCCTGAGCAGCTGGATGAGAAGGGAGCCGACTGAGACGAGCGGTCATGCCGCCCATTGGGTGCGCAACATGGGTCCGTCTGTCGAAGGTTGGATACGGCTCTCCGAGTCGAACCCCTCACCGAGAGTGCCGTGGAAGGTTGTCAGCTTGAGTAGCTGAGAACCTCGGTAGGCAGTCATAGGACCCGGGCCGCCAGCGAATCTTGGAGACTCCGTCCAGTTCAAAGTCTGAGGTTCGGATACTGCTGTGGTCACAAACCGGAGGCTCACGGGGATAGGTGATAGGGCCGCGCGAAACGTCGGCTGTTCCTAACTCCAGGCCCTCTTTTGCTCTGACATCGCTCCATCCTCTCAAGGGAAGGAACAGCCACCAATCCCGGGGCGGTCCGGATTCCCGCTCCCCGCAATCCCCGGGGTATCGAGGCGGGTCGGCACCGCCTGCGGTAACGCTCGATTCGGGAGGACCTCCCGCCGGATGGGGGAACGCTCACGGAATTTCATGCCATTGGACCCTGTTCTGCCGACCGACGCATGTCTTACGGTGGTTAAGTGCGGGAGGGCGACTGGTTCGCGTGCCCACGGGAGGAACCGTGATGGTCGAACGTGCAGACATTGTCGTGATCGGGGCGGGCCTCGGAGGGTTGGCGGCAGCCGTGACCGCCGCCGGTCGGGGTCGCCGGGTCCTGGTGCTCGAGAGCGACGGGTCCCCGGGCGGATACGCGCAGTGCTTCCACCGGGGCCCCTACCGGTTCGACTGCAGCCTCCACGCGTTGAACGGGCTGGCGCCCGGAGGTGGCATGGACACCGTCTACCGCGAGCTGGGCATCTGGGACCGAGTCCACCTCCGTCGACTCGACCCGCTGTACGTGGCTCGCTTCCCCGACCGTGAGATCGTCGCCCACGCCGATGTGTACCGGTACGAGTCGGATCTGATCGACCAGTTCCCCGACGAGGCGCTCGGGATCCGGGCGTATCTGGACGAGGCATCGGCCGTGTACCGCGACACCATCCGCCTCTACGAGGATGGAGTGGCAGGGCGGCAGGCGGGCCTGGAGGAATTCGTCACCCGCTTTCCGACGCTGGTGTCGGTGAGCGGCGAGACATGGGCCCAGACCATCACCCGTCACGTGGACGACCCACGCCTCGTGGCCGTCTTGGGAGCGCTGTGGCCCTACGCGGGACTTCCCCCGGAGTTGGTGGCGTCCGTCAACGGGTCGGTGATGGCCATGGCCTACGGCCACCACGGTGGGTGGTACCCAGAAGGCGGCTCCGGTGCGGTCGCCTGGGCACTGGAGCGGGAGCTGCGCGAGCGCGGTGGAGAGGTGCGTTACTCCCAGACAGCCGCACGGGTGGACGTCCGCGACGGGCGTGTCACGGCGGTGGAGACCGCGGAGGGGCTGCGGGTCGGGGCCGAGGTTGTCATCTCCAATGCCAACGCCCCCGCCACGATGCTCGAGATGGTCGGCCGGGGACACCTCCCCGACGACTATGTCGCGCGCGTCGAGGCACCAGGCGCCTCGTACACCGTCTTCAACGTGTACCTGGGTCTCGAGCGCGATGTCTTCGGCGAGCAGCACCTCCCCCATGAGCTCTTCGTATGCCCTGACTACGATTCCCTCGCCCAACGGGAAGCCGCACTGTCCGGCGACTGGGGTCATGCGGACATCACGGTGACGGACTACACCAAAGTGGACCCGGGCTGCGCTCCCGAAGGTGGAGGAGTGGTCGTGCTCTCAGCGATGGTGGACTGGAACTACGCCGATGTGTGGGGCACGGGTGGCGATCTCGCCGGCTACCACGAGAATCCGGCCTATCTCGCGGTCAAGGAGCGGGTGGCCGACGAGTTGGTCGCCCTCGCCGACGCCTCAGTCCCCGGTCTCGCCGGTGCCGTCGGCTTTCGAGAGGCCTCCACCCCGCTCACCAACTTCGCCTACACACACAACCCGCTGGGTGCCATCGAGGGCTACGAGAACACGCCCGCCAACTCGGGCCTCGGCTGGCTCCCGCAGACGACGCCGATCCACAACCTGTTCCTCGCAGGCGCCTGGACCAACGGTGGTGGGCAGAACCCGGCCATCCAGTCAGGGAGGTCGGCAGCCGAGTTGGCACTGGCCGCCCTGGCCTGAGTCGTCAGGGGGAGGAACATCGATGTGCGCGGGGAAGCGGACCATTTCGCAGTCACAGCCCGACCGGCTGAGGACCAGCTAGTAGTCATCAGCTTCAGAATCTGAGGACCGGCGGTCCGCATTGGAGTTCGGGTACGCAGGTTGAGGTCTGGAACGGAGTACTCGCGCCTACTTGCCGGGAGCAATTGGACCGGCGCCCTCAGCTGGCGCAGCTGACGACCGGAGATGACGCTCCCAGCCGGAGAAGCAGAGAATGACCGCAGTGGCGAGGCTGCAGCCCGCCCTAGTAGAACTGCGGTCCTGTACCTCTAGCCGGACAGTTGACGCGGTGGCCGCTGACTGCGACGATGCCCACGAGGCGGTTCGGCCATGATGCCGACCGCGAAGGGGGTGGCCATGGTCGTTCGCTACGCAGCGAAAACGCCTGAGCAGATCCGTAGTCGCGAGGTCGAGAAGACCTCCGTTGGCGCATGGTCGACGGTTCTGGTCGCAACCTTCGAAACGGACCCTGCGATCCTGGCGTCGGTGCTTCCCAGGCCTCTTGAGCCATCCGCGACGCCACTTGCGAAGGTAACGTTCGCGACTGTTGACATCCCCGGCTTGACAACCTTCGGTGCTGGAAGCGTGTCGGTGCAGTGCTCCCACGAGGGCACGCTCGGATACTACTGTCTCGTGATGCCGATGAGCACCGAACAATCAGTGATCGGCGGCCGCGAGACTTTTGGTGAGCCGAAGAAGTTGGGCCAGGTCGCGGTTGAGCTGAACGGTGATTCGGTGCGCGGCACAATGGCTCGGATGGGCGTCACGTTCGCCGAGTTCGCCGGACACACAACCGAGACACTCGAAGTACCCGCGCCGCAAACACGGACGGACTTCTACTTCAAGGCACTCCCTGCTCCGGATGGCAAAGGCCTCGATGCAGACCCCAGCCTCGTCTACTGCACTCGAGAGGAGACCGTTCGTTGGGTCAAGGCGTGCGAAGGCGAACTCGACTTACGCGACTCGAGGTTCGATCCTGTCGCAGACCTCCCGGTCCTCTCACTCGTCGGAGTGACGGTGGGCGAGCGCAGCGCCATTCAACGGGGGCAGATTCATTCGAAGGTGCCGGCCGAATGGATCGTGCCCTTCATGCACCAGCGCTACGACGACCTTTCCCCAACCGCCGAGGAATAGGCAGGCTCGGCTTCGTCCGGTCCGATCTGCCCACAACTGTCGGTGCCGAGCGACACGAGGTACAAGACTCACGATGGGGGACCTGATGGACATTGAAGGCAAGGTTGCCGTTGTCACCGGCGGTGCGGGCGGCATCGGTAGGGGCCTTGTGCATGCACTGCTCGCGAGAGGTGCCCACGTAGTCGTCGCAGATGTCGAGGCGGCAGCGCTCACTTCCGCAATCGACGAGTTGGCCCCGCTCGGGACGACGCGAGGGGTGCTTGTAGATGTCGCGGATGAGGACTCGGTGGTGGCGCTCGCAGATGACGTCTACGCAACCGAAGGCAGGTGCGATCTCCTCTTTGCCAATGCTGGCGTCACCTCCGGGGGCGGCGGGTTGCCCTGGGAGCAGGAGGTCAACGACTGGCGATGGTGCTTCTCGGTGAATGTCCTCGGTGTTGCTGCAACAGTACTGACCTTCCTACCCAGAATGCTGGGGGCGGGGATTCCCGGGGAGGTCGTCGCGACGTCGTCAGGCGACGGAGGCGTGGCACCCGTTCCCTATGCGAGCGTCTACGCCGCGTCCAAGGCGGCGGTCAGCTGCTTCATCGAATCGGTGGCGCACCAGTTGCGCCAGATCGAGGCGCCGGTCAACGCCCATGTCTTCTACCCTGGCGGGGGACTCCTCGACACCGGGTTGTGGACCGCGGCACGCAACCGTCCTGCCGAGCTCGAACGGGTTCGTCCCCGTCCCCCCGCCCCGGGGACGACATTCGCCGAGTTCAAGGCCCAGCTCGAAGCGGCCGGGCTCCCGGCCAAGATCGTCGACCTCAACTGGCTGGGGATGAAGGTTCTCGAGGACCTGGACGAAGGCCGCTACATCCTGGGCCCCGACGCGGGTCGATTCGGGAGCCTCCTGCATGCCCGTGCCGATGCCATCGCCAAGAGTGAGCTGCCCCCGACGCTGCTGCACTAGAGGAGGAACCGACATGGAGCGCCGCTACACCGTCATTTCTGCCGACACGCACTGCGGGGCGGACGTCATCGACTACCGGCCGTACCTCGCCTCGAGATTCCACGAGGAGTTCGATGCGTGGGCAGCGACGTACGAGGTCCCCTTCGCGGACCTGCTCGCCCCGATCCGCTACCGCAACTGGGACTCGGACCGACGCCTGGCCGAGCACGAGGTCGATGGAATCGTCGCCGAGGTGTTGTTTCCGAACACGGTCCCCCCCTTCTTCGAGGAGGGAAACCTGGTGGCACTGCCTCCGGTTGAGGCCGACTACGAGCGACGCTGGGCCGGGGTCCAAGCACACAACCGCTGGGTGGCGGACTTCTGCGCCGCAGCGCCCGGTAGGCGGGCAGGCGTTGTCCAGGTCTTCGTCAATCGCCTCGACGACGCGCTCGCCGAGGTCTCATGGGCGGCCGAGCATGTCGACCTCTTCGGTGGCATCCTGCTGCCGTCGATACCGCCGGGGTCTCACCTCCCCGGTCTGTACGACCCCATCTACGACCCGCTCTGGCGGCTGTGCGAACAGGTCGGTGCCGTGGTCAACGTGCATGCCGGCTCAGGCCTGCCCGACTACGGCGACCTCGAGATCGCCAGGGCGGTCATGCTGGTCGAGCTCCCGTGGTTCAGCCACCGTCCGCTGTGGCACCTCATCTTCGGAGGTGTCTTCGATCGCTTCCCGAATCTCAAGGTGGCGCTCACCGAACAGGGCGTCGCCTGGTTGCCTCGTGGGCTCGAGACACTGGACTGGTTCTACGGCCGCATGGCGGGTGGCAGCGCCGCCGAGGCCATGTTCTTCGGGGCGGCGGCCCAGGGCATGTCGATGAAACCGTCGGAGTACTTCGCGCGGAACGTGTGGGTGGGAGCGTCGTTCCTGAGGTCGTCGGAGTCCGCATTGCGGCCAGGCTTCGGGGCCGATCGGATCATGTGGGGCGACGACTACCCGCACTCGGAAGGGACGTGGCCGTTCAGTCGCGAGGCCCTCCGCGTGGCGTTCGCCGGCGAGGATCCCAACGTCGTCCAGCGATGTGTGGGTACCAATGCAGCCGCGCTCTACGGCTTCGACCTCGACGCTCTTGCCCCGTTGGCGGCGCGGTTCGGACCGTTGGCCGAAGAGATCGCCGTGCCGATCGCGGCAGGCGACTACCCGGCCGCGTCAACCTCTAACGCTTTCGACACGACGCAGGTCTTGAGGGCCTGGTAGATCAGCGGGTCGGGGTGATGCCGTACTCGGCGAGCCACCATTTGGCTGACGCGGGAGCATCGGGGTCGGCAGCCAACGAGGGGTCCTGGCCCAGGTCGTATGGGGTCGGGCCGATCCGGTCAGCTACCACCTGCAGTGCGTCGAGGTCGAAGCCGTAGACCCTGGCAGCGGTCCCGCCCAGGAGCTGCCGGGTCTCTTCCACCGGGACGTCGCAGAAGTCCGTCTTAAGCTTGACCGCCGTGTTCGGCCATGAGCCCTCGGGATGTGGGTAGTCCGTTCCCCACATGACGGCGTCGAGGCCGAGGACGTGACGCCGGCGGATCTCCTCTTTTGACATCGTCGATGCTCCGGCGAAGAGGTTGGTCCCGAAGTACTCGGACGGAAGTTTCGAGATCTTCCCTTCGAGTAACGCGGCCATCTTCTTGGTTGTGTGCCCTCCGCCCATGTACTGGTCCCACTTCCACTTCGAGTCTGCGATCCAGTAGGCGGCAGCTTCCGTGACGACGAACTTGAGATCCGGATGGCGCTCGAAGACCCCGGAGAACAAGAGGTGCCATGACGGCCGTGCCGCCCACCAGACAACCTCGGCCAGGTAGATGCCGAGGTGACCGTTGTAGTCCTCCTGCGGCGCCTCACCGGAGTGGGTGTGGACTGGCAGGTGAGCGGCGGCGCATACCGCCCAGAAGTCTTCGTAGACCTCACTGCTATACGGCGCTCGCTCGCGCCACATCGTCGGGATCATCACGCCTCGGATGCCAGGCTGCTCCGCGGCCCACTCGGCTTCTGCAACTGCCCGTAACGGGTCGTGACACAGAGGCATGAGGGCAATGCCGGCCCTGCGTTCCGGGCTGGTCGAGCACAATTCAGCCAAGAATCGGTTGTGGGAGCGGGCCCCGGCGAACGCCAGGTCCGGATCGTCGATCTCCCCGGCAGAGAGTCCGGCGCCGAACGGCGGCGAGCCCATTCCCGTGATCGCGTCGGCATCGGCGAAGAGCACATCGGCCGAAACGCCGTCCTGATCAAGCTCACGATCGCGTACGGCGGGGTCGTAGGCCCCGCGCAGGCCCTCCTCGTTGGAGGTCTCCCAGCCCATGATGTACTCGAAGTTCGCCTCCAGCTTCTTTGAGCGCTCAGCGTTCTTGCTGGCGACCCAGTCGTCGAAGACGGGGTGGTAGCGGGCTTCGAGGTAGGGCCTGTAGTCGGCCAGCGGCAGGCCGCAGTGGCCGTCGGCGGAGATGATCAAGTAGCGCTCGGACACAGCGCCCCCTTCCGTGACAGTGCGGGCCGACCGACGCCCATCGACGCAATGCCGACGCCGCATGACCACAATGAGCATTCCACATCGGCTGATGGCATGAGGATCGACCGGCTGGCCCAGCCGTCCCACCGCTGTGGACGACGTGGCTGGTGTTCACTCGCTTCAGCGCGCACCGGTCGGGCGAAACTCAGTACCGGGTAGTCAGCCGGGCGCTCAGACCTGCCACTGAAGTGCAGTTCGGGATGGTCCTTGCGAACGCGGTCTCAACCTTGAGAGTTGGGATCACGAGCCAGTGTTGTCAGTTTGCCTGGCTGAGCACATTCTCGTACAGTCTCAGCCAGACCTAGCTGGACACCGCTTCCATGGCACCGCCGCCGGCGGTCCCCGGTGAGCACGGATCCGTGGGTGTCCGCCGGCCATTTGACCCGATGCCGACCCTCAACCGAGAAGGCCCCCGACGGCCTCTGTCGCCGGTGCTCAGCTGGACGCAGCCAGGAAGCCACCGTCGCACCGGTAGCCGTTGGTCGACCCGTTGACCGGCGGATCATCCGAGCGCACGAATTGGCCATTCACCACCTTGGCGATCAGGTAGCAGGTCGCCTGCTTGCGCTGCGCTGGGTTGGTGGTGGCGAGCAGGTTCGAGGCGTTGAACGACGTGATCTTGCGGAGCTGCTGCTGCACCGACCCCTGGGTCGGGTCTTTCCCGGCCGCCTTGAGCGCCTGCACGAACAGCTGCGTGTTGGCCCAGCCGGCCAGGGTGTAATAGTCCGCCTTGAAGCCCGGCGACGCCTTCTGCACCCACTTCAAGAACGTGCCCACCGCCGGTATCTGCGACGCGTCCTCACCCAGGAAGAGGGCGTTCGGCATCTCCAAGTTGCTCCCATCGACCACCGCAGGGCCTCCCGCAGCCGGCACCAGGGCTTCGCTGTAGGAAGCGGTTCCGATGACGAGGACCGGGTGGAAGTTCTGCTGGTCCAGCGACTTGAACATCGATCCGGCATAGTTCTCCGGGAGTTGGTCGATGTAGATCAACTGGACTCCCGCCTTGCGCATGTCGACGACGTTCTGGGTGAAGTCCGTCTGGGTGACCGGGACTTCGGAGTAGTAGTCGAGCTTGTAGCCGGCCTGCTTCAGGACGGGCTTCTCGAGATCCCAGCTGGCGAGCGCCGACGGGAACGCGGACGACAGCACTGCGGTGTGCAGCGCCTGCGTCGGGTACTTCTTCTTGAAGTAATTGAGCGGCCCCGTTGGCCATCCCAGCCCGGTAGGGTTCGCGCTGAACGTGTTCGGCAGCATGTTGAGTGCCGGGTCGAGCGTGGTCGATACGTCCGGGACCTGAGGGTGCGCCGCCAGCACCGTCTCGCCGAAGCTGTCCTCGAGCGAGAAGCTCCCGACCAGCGCGAAGTCGTTGTTCACTGCGTTCTGGGTCTGCTGCTTGTTCTGGGCCCCGTTGAACTGGTCGTCCAGTGCGTCTACGATCAGCTTCCGACCATTCACCCCTCCGAGCGAGTTGATGTAGTCCGCGAAGGCCTCCGTCCCCACGACCGATCCGGTGAAGATCCCCCCGGTCTCCGTGGACACGTTCCCGATCGTGACCGTCGACGAGGTGAGGCCAGTCGTGCTGGTGAACGCCGACGTCGGGATCGGCGCACGATACGCACCGGCGGACGACGATGTCGACGCGGAGGACGCGGAAGACGAACCAGTGCTGTTGGAGCTCGAGCTGTTCGTCGAGGAACAGGCTGTGAGCGTACCGCCCCCGATGGCGAGTACTGCCAGTACCAGCGCCCCCCGGCGACGGATGCCGCTCCCAATACGAGGCTGCTCGGAACGATCGATCCGCATGGTCTTCCCCCTGATGGGTGCCGCTCTTCGCGACACTGCTCGACCGGGCACCGCCCCTCACCCCCGCCGACTCCTCCGAGCAGCGACCCGGTATGCACCGTGGACCGGCGCAACCGAGACACTATCCACCCTGGCTCGCTCCAGGCAGGAGGGTGTCAGGGACGAGGTCCTTACCCAAGGGCACCGAGGTGGTGCGGACGGATCCCGACAGCGCTCGGACAGCGGTGCGTTCCTCCATGGCGTCGTTCTCAACTTTCAGGTTCGTGATTGTTCCTTTGAGCTGTTCCTCGGTGATCACGTCGACAGCGCACTTGCGAGGTGCGTCGAGACCCAGCAAGTGTCCACGCCGTTGCATGTCCTACGGACGTCCTCAGCTCGGGGCGCTGAGTACCCGAGATGTGTCCTCGGCCTCTAGGGCTGCACTCCGGAACGAATCTGTCCCCTGGCCGACGTCTCAGCCTGAGTAGCTGAGGTCGACGGGGCCTCAACCGGGGCAGGCGTTCTCAGCTAGACGAGCTGAGGTCGACACCCACGGCACCGCTGCCCCATCACGAGATGGCATCTGTTCTGATACCATCAGTCTATGGACGCGGGACTGGTCATCCGAACGGCCAGGAGGCGGTCGAAGCTGAGCCTTCGGGCCCTTGCCGCTCGGGCCGGAACCTCGCACGCGACGCTCTCGGCCTATGAGAACGGCCGGGTGGATCCGACGACGACGGTACTTTCACGGATCATTGCGGCAACGGGACACTCGCTCGAAGCGACCCTTCTCGGGATCCCCTCCGATATCGAGGGAATGTCCCGCGGTGAAGAGTTGATCGCCGTTCTCGAATTGGCCGAGCAGTTCCCCGCCCGCCATGCGTCCAAATTGGAGTTCCCGCTCTTTCGACCGACATGACGTCGATTGTCGACAAGATCCTGGTGATCAGTGCAGCCCTGGATGGCCAGCGGCTCCCCTACGCCTTCGGCGGCGCGCTGGCGTTGGCCTTCTGCACCGAGCGCGCCCGGGGCACCATCCATATCGATGTGAACGTCTTCGTCGGCCCGGACGAGGCCGGCAGAGTGCTGAGTTCACTGCATCCGCCTTTGAGCCATTCAGACGCAGACTTGCTGGCCCTCGAACGCGACGGCCAGACCCGGCTGTGGTGGGAACAGACGCCCGTCGACATCTTCCTGGACACGACCGAATTCCACCTTCAGGCGGCACAGCGTCGCCAATTCCATGAGTTTGGTGGCCGGCAGATTCCATTCCTTGGCTGTTCCGATCTGGCCGTCTTCAAAGCCTTCTTCAACAGGACGAAGGACTGGGCTGATTTTGAGGAGATGATTGCGATCGGGGCGCTCAACGTCGATCAGACCCTTGGCGTGCTGGTGCGCTATCTCGGGGAGGATGACGATCGCGTGGAGAGGCTCCGATTGCTGACCGTTCCCGAGGGTTGATCGCCTTCGACCCCTTCGCTCGGGCAACATGCGGTCCTCGGTATCGGCACCTCCACCAACCGCCTGTCTTCAGCTGCGCGAGCTGAGGACGCCCAACGCATCCCCGGGATGCCTCAAGTTGGGGTGCTGTGGCGTCGATGGCGCGGGGTTGGAGATAACACCGGCGGCCTCAGCTGGGGGTGGACTCTTCGGCGTGAGAGGAGGGCCCGATGGCCTTCGAGCTGGATCTGGTGCGCACGGCGGCTGGCACGAGCCTCCCGAATGCAGGGCAAGCCGCAAGGAGGAAGCACCCGTGAGCACCGCCGTCCACCCCACGACCGAGGTCGCGGGGCCGTTCCCGGCGCACACCGTCAAGCAGGTCTCCAAGCTGGTGGTCCCGTTCCTCGGGCTCCTCGGCGCGGTGCAGGGCTCATGCCCGAACATCGCCTCGACGGGGCTGGTGGGTGCCAGCCGGTCGCTCCACATGGCCGGGAGCACCCAGGCGCTGGCGGCCAGCGTCCAGACCCTGGCCATCGCCGCCACCGTGATCTCGACGGGCCTCCTCGCCGACCGCCTGGGCCGGCGCAATGTCTTGATGGTGGCCCTGATCGTCGGGGCGATCGGCAACCTGGCGGTGGTGGCCGCACCGTCGCCGGTCTTCTACATGCTGGGAATGGCGATCACCGGCATCGGGCTCGGCGCCGTCTACTGCGCCGCGTTCGGCTACATGGACGCGGTCGTGCCCAAGGAGCGGATGGCGGGCGCCATGGGCGTGTTCACGGCCGTCCTAATGGCGGGCACCGTGGTGCTCACGTTCATCGGTGGCAACCTGGCGAGCGCCCACTGGCGGATGGCGTTCCTGCTGATCCCGGCCGTGTGCATGGTGTGCCTGGTCGTCACCCCAGTGCTCCTCCCCCGGGTCGACCGGATCACGGGCAACAAGCTGGACCTGCCGGGCCAGGGCTTCCTCATGGCCGGCGTCATCCTCGTCCTGTACTCGGCCAGCCAGTTCGCCCACAGCCTGACCAGCCCCAAGACGCTCGTGCCGCTGGTGCTCGGCGCCCTGCTGCTCGGGACGTTCTTCGTCTGGGAGTCCCGGTACGAGGGCCACTTCTACCCGGTGGGGCTCTTCCGCTCGCCCGTCTTCCTGGCCGCCCTGTGCGCCGGGTTCATCTACACCTTCGGCACCGCCGTGGCGTTCCTGCAGGTGACCAACTTGTGGCAGTACGTCAACGGGCTGGCGACCGCCAAGGTCGCCGTCTGGCAGCTGCCGCTGCTGGTTGCCGGCATCGTGGCGGGCCTGGTGACCGGCCGGCTCATGACCAAGGGGCTGACCAGCCGGACAGCCATCCTGGTCGGCGGCATCGTCTCTGCTGCGGGGTTCGTGCTGCTGGCGACGGCCCACGGCTCCACCAGCCTCGTGGGCTTCCTTCCCGGCCTGGTCCTGACCGGTGCGGGCGTGATCATCGCCGCCGTGCCGTTCGGCAGCCTCATCCTGGCCGAGGCGCCCGCCCGGTACCTCGGCCCGGTGTCGAGCTCGCGTACCACGTTCGGCCAGTTCTTCTACACGATCGGCTTCTCGATCTCGGCAGTCGTGATCGACCGGCTCACCGCCGGGGGCGTCGTCCACCGGATGGAGCACGCCGGCGTGCCGGCCAACCAGCTCTCGACCGGCCTCGACGCCGTGAACGTGTACGCGTCGAAGGGCACGGCGCCGACCACCTCGGCGGGCAAGGCTGCCCTCAAGGACGCCGTCGTCTCTTACGGGCACGCCTTCAGCACGATGTTCTTCATCGCCGGCGGGCTGACCCTCGTCGTCGGGATCGTCGCCTTCGTGCTGCTGTCCGGGAGCGAGGGCTCTTCGCACTTCGACGCCGACGCCGAGTCGGCCGACGTCGCCACGGCGAGCTGACGGCGGACGCCACCCAGGATCGAACCAGGGATACCGGGGCCACCGCCCCGGGGCCCGCGAGCAGAGAGTGCAGGGAGAGGCACATGTGCATGACATTCAAACTTCCAGTCGCCAAGGACGGCACCGTCGTTGCGGCCCGGAGCATGGAGTTCCCGATGGGTATGCCGACCCGGTTGGCGGTCCTGCCCGCCGACCACGCCGGGACCGGCTCGGTCGGTGACGGCGGCCATCCGAAGACGTGGAAGGCGACCCATGGGGTCGTCGGCATGGGGGTCTTCGGCCACGCGGACTGGCTGGTCGACGGCATCAACACGGCAGGCGTCAGCGCCCATCTGCTCTACATGCCGGGCGGCTACTGCTCGTTTCGGAAGCCCAAGGGCGACGGCTCCGACCTCTCCCAGCTCGACTTGGCGGCCTACCTGCTCGGCACGTGCGGGAGCATCGACGAGGTGAAGGCGGCGGTGGCCGGAGTCACCGTCGTCGGGAGGGACCCCGGGATGGGCTTCGTGCCACCGGTCCACTGCCTCGTCCACGACACCACGGGCTCGATCGCCATCGAGTTCCACGCCCACGGGACACGGGTCGTGGACAACCCCGTTGGCATCGCCACCAACGCGCCCTACCTCGATTGGCACCTGACCAACCTCGGCAACTACCTGGGCGTCTCGGCGGAGAACCCGCCGGACGAAGTGGTCGGGGGCCTCACCTTGTCCGCACCCGGCCAGGGGGAGGGCTTGCGCGGCATTCCGGCCGACTACACCCCGGCGGCACGGTTCGTGCGCCTCTTCAGCGTCCTCCGGCTCGTCGACCAGGCGGCCGACGCACACGAGGCCGAACTGCTGGCGCTGCACGTGTGCAACGCCTTCGACATCCCCGCGGGCGCTATCAAGGAGGTCATGGGCAAGGACCTCGTGCCCGAGGTAACCGTCTGGGACGCCGTGTTGAACCTGAGCACCCCCCGCTACGCCTACCGGATGATCGGCAACCCCGAGACCTACGTGGTCGACCTGGCCTCGGTGGACTTCTCCACGCCGGCCCGCCTGCAGGACCTGCAGTGGACGGGCGACTTCACGCCCGTCTCCGTCTGACGCGGGCCGGGGCGGGGGCGGTGCAACCGAGCCGCTGACGGAGCTCAAAACGAAGACCCAGGTCAGCGCCTGGTCCGGTACTCAGCTTGATGAGCTGAGGTGTCCTCAGCCTGTCCTCAGATGAACGAGCTGAGGTCGATCAGTGTGCCCCAAGCCTCCAGGGCCGAGCACGCACAGCTCGAGACGCCGGCAGCGTCAGGGCGACGCGGACCTCGACCCCGTCACTGATCCTGAGGGCTCCGAGCATGGTAGGTAGTGGCTTCGTCTACTCCGGCCTCAACTCGTCCGGCCCCTGTTCGTGGGGCCTTAGTTCGTCCAAGTTCTCCGTCGTGTCAATGGCCGTGGTGTCAATCGCCTCTCCAGACTGCACCTGGCCGAACCGCCAGACGAACACCCGACTCTGGTTTGCCCGTCGCTCTCGGCGCTTCGGGCTCAGTGCGAGCATGACGCGGTCCACGGCCAAGGCGAAGAGGCCAATGACCAGTACGGCAGCAAAGATGCCGAGGGCAATGAATCCGACGAAGAAGACCAGCACGACGATCGCTGCCAGCGCAACCACGCCGATGATCATGCTGAGGCAACCGAGCCCGGCTGGTGCACGCTCTTCGTTCGCCATATACCCGATCATCCCACTCGTGGGTTTGTCGAGTAGGCCGGTGTCCAGGGGTGGGCGCGAACAGGGACCGATTTCGGGGCATAGGGCGGCTGACAGATGCTGTTGATGGCCGATCGAGTCGACTCGGCTTTGAGGCGGCGGCGGCTGTTTCTTCTGC